>JBBQMM010000129.1:0-10152 GCA_038328935.1 Burkholderiales bacterium | reverse complement strand
GTCGAAGTCGGTCATCAGATAGCCCAGGTTGACGAACAACGAGGTCGGGGTCCCGGTTGTGTCCAAGGCGATGAAGGCCAGCGAACTGCCGGCCAGACTGGTTTCCATTTTCGACAACTGCGCCTGCGCCGCCGTTGCCGTCAGCGCGGTCACCGCGGCTGCTGCGATCCACTTCAATGTCAAATTCATTCTTCACTCCTGATGAGGTTACGGTTCCAGCGGGCCGCACGACCAACGCCTGAGCCAGAGTGTGTTCACCGCGTGTGACCGCCATGCGGTTGTCAGTGTTGCCAGGTATGAGCCGATAGAACCCATGTGCCAGTGCTGGGCGGGCTGGAATCCCGCGTATCGGCGCTCTCGACTTGGCGCAGGCGGTGTATGCGCACATGGCGTGCGCGGGCTGGGGAAGTCCAATTGATCCGTTCGGATCAACGGCAAGGCCCGGCAGATGGCAGATCAGTGAAGGAGGCCACGCGCAGGCGGCGAGCAAACCCGGTCAGGCCAGCCCGGGCGGCATCAGGTCGGCTGCGGACCGCGGCGCAAACGCTGCCGAAGCACAGCTGCCGCCATGCCCAGCGACAGCAGGCTCAGGCTCAGGCCGCCGGGTTCTGAAACCGCAGTTGTCGACAGGTTCAACACGCCGGCATAACTGCCGCCGGAGACCCCGGTCACCCGGCCAGCGACATCCAGCAAGTAGGCTCCGGCACTCAATTGAATGAGCGCAATTTCCTGCGACTCTCCGCTGTTGCCAGGCGCACCCGCCAGGCTCTGCGCCAACGGCGCCACGCCCGCCTGTGGCCATACGCCACCCAGCCCACCCAAATCCGCCGCCGGCTGGGCAAACAGCCTCAAGGCCAGATCATCGATGTTGAACAGATTGCCCAGGTCGATGGTCAGACCCAGCACGCTGGCCTGGGTGGCGCTACCCAGCCTGAACCGGTATTGCTCATGAAACACCTCGCCAGCGGCCAGGCTGATCGCAACGCCCTGAGGCCGGATTTGAATACCGGCTTGTGCTGGCGCCAGGTCGTTGAAAGAACTGCCGAAGTTCAGTGTGGCGGTGGTGGCCAGCACGCCCAGGTCTTGGGCCAGGGTCACGGTTGCGGCAACTGCATGACCAGGAAATGAGGTCAACCCCGAGCACAGGACTGCACAGCCGACGGCGTGGGTGAGCCAACGGGCAATGGACATCTGTTTCTCCCTGCGCACGCGCATCGTCACGAGCGTCGAATGAACCTCAGCACAACAAGGCCCGCCATGGCCAGTCCCAACGCGTTGACATCGGGAACGGGTGACAGGTTCAGCACGCCGGCATAACTGCCACCCGCCGTACCGATGACTTGCCCCCGCACTTCCATCAGATAGTGGCCTGCGGGCAGGTCGACCAAGTCCAGCCTTTGAACTTCGCTGCCGCCCGTGGCGCTGATCAGCGCGGGCTGTGATGTCAAGGGGGAGTTGGCTCCCAGTGCGGCCAACGACAAGCCGCTGTCGGCAAGCAGCCGCAGCCGCAGTGCATTGATGTTCAGGCTGGTGCCCAAGTCGATGGTGCCAACGATGCTGGTCGCCTGCACGGCGTCGACGCTGAAGCGATAGTAGTCGACGAAATCGTCAGTGCTTTGCAGCGTGATGGGCACCGCAAGCGGAGCGATCTGGATGCCCGGCTGAGCCCGGTCGAGATCGCTGAACGAATTGCCCAGGCTCACCGTGAAGGGCGCGACGAGCGCACCCCAGTCCTCGAACTTCGTGACCGGGTCGGCCGCTTGCGCTGCACCCGTGGCCGCACAGTAAATCAGGCTGACGACGATTGAGTTCGAGAGTCGTTTCACAAGTTGTCCTGTTGTCGCCATGCGCTTCGTCTGGCCAGCAGCTGCAACGTGACCAGGCCCGCCGCCGCGGCAACCCAGGCACTGGGCTCGGGTATGGGCGATGCATTGAATGTGCTTAAGTCGGGTGCTTGCAAGGCGAAGTTGCCGCCGTCGCTGACCTGCCAGTTGCCGGCGCTTGCAATTTGCTGTCGGAATTGCGGCCAAGTCTGGCCGCTTCGGGCCGCGGACCACGCCGCCAAGTCGATGGATGCAGGCAAATCGGTCGCGCTGATACCTGCCGTCAAGCCCGTGCCCTGCAGGGTGCCTTCCGTCCGCCCGAAGCCGGCTGTGGACAAGGCTGTGACGAAGACCGTGGGCGTAGTCGCGCTGCTGCCTGCGTAGGCGTAAAGCGTGTCGCCGAATTGGCTGAGGTTGAATGTGCTGCTGCCATCGACCCGTTCCCGGCTGAGTTGGCCGACCGAAGCGGCCAACTGCGTGGCACTGTCGATGCGGCTGAAGCGCACCACTGTGCCTGCAGCGATGCTCTGGTTGCCTGCGTCCCACCGGTGGAAGCCTTCACCGCTGTTGAAGGCATTGCTGCCGTTCCATTCGTTGTCAGTGAAGTAGATACGGCTGTTGGCCGCCAATTCGGCTGTGGCCACCATGGTCCAGCCATCTTCGTCGGCGTTGAAGGCCGTGAACATCAAGTCGCCGGCTGCCATTGCGGAAGCCGCTGCCGGTGCAACAGCGCATGCCAGCGCGATGAGAACTTCGATTCTGGTTCGGGTTGGGGCAGGTGATGAGGTCAACATGGTCGGGAGTCTGCTGCCTCGCAGTGACAGGCCCAAGGCAATTGTAGTCACGGCGGTGCCGTTCGGATCAATCCAAGCATCCAAAGCTGGCAGAGTCGTAACCCAGCCGGCAATACGATACTGGGCGTAACGATGGCGGGGTGAGCGACCATGCCTGCGGCTGCACAGACTGGGCGGTGGGCAGCGTCCTTGGTCGGTCGGTCATTGCGCCGTGAGGGCACCACGCGGTCCAGGACGTTGCGCCACAAGGACTTGTGCGGGCTGGAGCAGTTGTCGCCGCCGTAGCGCCTGAACGCGCGCGCAGTCATGCAGAACACGTCGACCTGCGGCTGTCCCTACCTGGCAAAGTTAGCCTTGCAATGTCTGCCAGGGCCGGCACGAGTTCTATTCCGTCGGCTTTCACAGATTGGAACTGCAGCAAGCGCCGCCGCGCCGAGCCTTTCGCGCAGCCGATTCCCAGCCTCGCGTCGCGCATCGAATTAGGTGGCGGCCTCAGCCTGCACCTGGTGCGGCGCTGATGTTCTTCCCGAGAGCCGAATCCGCGTGTTCCTACACGGCCAGCCCCGGCCAGCCCGCAGACATGCGCAAGTCCTAGGACGGCCTGTACGCACTGGCCCGACTGGGCTTCGACACCGACCCGCTGGCCGGGCACCTGTTCGTGTTCGCCAATCGGCTCGCCACGCAGAGCAAGGTGCTGTATTTCGACCGTACCGGCTGGTGCCTGTGGGGCAACAGATTGGAGGCTGGCCGGTTCGTGCGCAATTGGCGCAACACCCGCAACGGGGAGATCGACTGCACCAGGACTCCTGCACCAGCGACGCGAAGCTGGGTGAGATCGGCTCACTCATGACCCGCCCCTTGCAACAGGAAACGCTCAAACCGCGCGCCTACCAATTCCGTCAGCTCCGGCGTGCGCGTGAGGGACCAATAGGTGTCGGAGATATTGGCGTGGCCCAGGTTGGTTCACAACCAGAATATCGCGTGGTTGATCGACGCGCCGGCTTCGTGTGGCGCAGGTCATGGATGCGCGGCCGGGCATGCTCGCCCCGGGCACGTGCTCTTTACTTGTCATCCAAAGCCGGAAAACCGCCTGACTTCAAGGGCATCCATTCGGCACCATCCGCATCGACCCGGCTGTCCAGGACGCATGCGGCTCCTTCGTCATCGCATTGATTCCGATGTGAAGGACTCTAGAGATTTGGCGAGCGCTCGTCTGGATACATGGCCCGTTTGGACCGAACTGTTTGCGGTGTTTTCGGGCGCGCACCCGACCTGTCAGGCACCGCATGCCGCGACGTTGCATGCAGCGTCGAACACGCGTCCTTGCCATGGCGAGCTCATCGACAAGCATCCATTGAGGCAAACGGCGCGTTGACACCGACGAGTCAGCGCATCCGCGGAAGCCTGTTCATGGGTCTGGAATGCTGCCGCCGTCGGGTACCGAGGGCACCCAACGGGTGCGAATCGTGCTTGTTGTTCCGACGAAATCCGGCGGTGTCCGGCGATGCACTGACAGTGAATTGACAACAGGGCAGCCTCGTCACCGGGTCCAGTGTCGATGACTTGGCCTAAGTGCCTGTCATCATTAAAGTTTTTGGTAGGCCGTGTTGGACTTGAACCAACGACCAAAGGATTATGAGTCCTCTGCTCTAACCAGCTGAGCTAACGGCCCCTCGAAAGGCTGCGCATTCTAGGCGGGCTGGCCGCCTTCCTTCAGGGCTTGACCGACAGCGCATTGCCAACCAGGCGTGCCGTGATGTCGACGATCTGGATCATGCGGTCGTAAGCCATGCGGGTGGGGCCGATGACACCCAGCGTGCCGACGATGCGGCCGTTGATTTCGTAAGGCGCGGCCACCACCGACAGCTCTTCGAAAGGCACCACCTTGCTTTCGCCGCCGATGTAGATGCGCACGCCGACGGCGCGGCTGCTCACGTCCAGCAAGCGCATCAACTCGGTCTTTTGCTCGAAGACATCGAACAGGCGCCGCAGGCTGCTCATGTCGCTGCCGAAATCCTGCATGCCCAGCAGGTTGCGCTCGCCCGAGACGACCACGTTGTCGGCGCTTTCCGCCAGCACCTCGGTACCGGCTTGCACCGCAGCTTGCATCAGCGCCGCGATTTCACCGCGCAGGGCGTCGATTTCACGCTTCAGGCGCTCGCGGACTTCTTCGATGGTCAGGCCCGCGTAGTGTGCGTTCAGGTAGTTGGTGGCCTCGAGCAACTCGCTTTGCTGATACTCGCGCGCTGTGAAGATGACGCGGTTCTGCACATCGCCATCGGGCGCGACCAGGATCACAAGCACCCGCTTTTCGCCCAGGCGCAGAAACTCGATGTGATGGAAGATGCTGGCCTTGCGCGGCGCGGTGACGACGCCGACGAAGCTGGACAGGCTGGACAACAACGACGCGGCCTGCGCAATCACGCGCTGCGGTTGGTCGGGATGCAGTGCGCTGCCGGCAGCCGCCATATCGGCCGGCGCATACGCCAGGTCGGCCGGGCGCGAAGTGAGCATGGTGTCGACAAACAGCCGGTAGCCGCGTGCGGTGGGGATGCGCCCGGCGCTGGTGTGCGGGCTGGCGATCAGGCCCAGTTCTTCCAGGTCGGCCATCACGTTGCGGATGGTGGCGGGCGACAGGTCGAGGCCTGAGGTACGCGACAGCGTGCGCGAACCCACGGGAGTGCCGTCGGCGATGTAGCGCTCGACCAGTGTCTTCAGCAGCGATCGGGCTCGGTCGTCCAGCATGGTGCCTGATTGTAGGTAGCACGCCGGCACACAGGCGCAGGTGTGAAGGGCCTATGGTGTAATCATTTTCATGGGTCAAGCGTTCCGTCATGCAGCCGTCGTGGGCAAGTACCAGGCCCGCGGCATCCGGCCCTTGTTGGAAGAGATTGCGCATTTCCTGGTCGACCTCGGTCTCGAGGTCTCTTTCGAGCAAGACACGGCCCATGCAACGGGCGTGACGGCCTTCGATGCGCTTTCGCCGCAGCAAATGGGTGAGCGCTGCGACCTGGCGGTGGTGGTGGGAGGCGACGGCACGATGCTGGGCATCGCCCGCGAACTGGCGCGACACCGCCTGCCGCTGGTAGGCATCAACCAGGGGCGGCTGGGCTTCATCACCGACATTCCGCTGGGCCAGTACAAGGAAGCGCTGGCCTCGATGATCAAGGGCGACTACGAAATCGAAGACCGCTCGATGCTCGAAGGCGGGGTCTGGCGCGACGGCCAGTGCATTTTCGAAGGGCTGTCGCTGAACGACGTCGTGGTCAGCCGCGGTGCCACCGCCAGCATGGTGGAACTGAGGGTGGACGTGGGCGACGACTTCGTCGCCAATCTGCGCGCAGACGGCCTCATCGTGGCCACGCCCACGGGCTCCACGGCCTACGCGCTGTCGGCGGGCGGGCCGATCCTGCACCCCGGCATTGGCGGCTGGGTAGTGGTGCCGATCGCATCACACACGCTGTCCAACCGCCCCATCGTGCTGCCTGACGCCGCCGAGGTGCGCATCGGCATCGTTGCCGGCAAGGATGTGTCGGCCAACTTCGACATGCACAACCTGGCCAGCCTGCTGCTTGGCGACCAGGTGCGCGTGCGCCGCTCGGCCTTTCAGGTGCGCTTTCTGCACCCGCGCGGCTGGAGCTACTACGCCACGCTGCGGCGCAAGCTGCGCTGGTACGAAGGCGTGGTGTGAACGGCTTCGTCATCGGCAAGGGGCGCTGACCGTGCTGCGACGCCTGCACCTGCGCGATGTCGTCATCGTGGCTGAACTGGACGTGGAACTGGGGCCCGGCTTCACCGTGCTGACAGGCGAAACCGGGGCCGGCAAGTCGATCCTGATCGACGCGCTGCAGCTCGCGCTGGGACAGCGGGCCGAGGCCAGCGTGGTGCGTGAAGGCGCGGCCCGTGCCGAGGTGAGTGCCGAGTTCGACACACCGGGCCCACTGGTGCCGTGGCTGGAAGAGGGCGGTTTTGCAGTCGACGACACACTGCTGCTGCGGCGCAGCGTCGACGCCCAGGGCAAGAGCCGCGCCTGGATGAACGGCAGCCCGTGCACCGTGGCGCAGCTGCGCCAGGCGGCCGAGCAGCTGGTGGACATCCATGGCCAGCATGCCTGGCAAAGCCTGACCCGTCCGGCTGCCGTGCGCGCGTTGCTCGACACCCAGGCCGGCGTCGACGACAGCGCGCTGGCAGCCTGCTGGCTGGGCTGGCGGCAGGCCAGCAGCCAGCTCGACAGCGCCCGCGCCCAACAAGACACGCTGGAACGTGAACGCGAACGCCTGGTCTGGCAGATCGGCGAACTCGACAAACTCAACCCCGCCGACGGCGAATGGGACCACCTGAATGCCGAGCATCAACGGCAAGCGCACAGCCAGGCGTTGCTGGAAGGCGCCCAGCAGGCCTTGGCCTGGCTGTCGGCAGACGAACCCGGCGCCGACGCACTGGTGGGGCGCGCCATCCATGCCCTGGAAGCCGTGGAGCGCTTTGACGCCGAACTGGGTTCGGTGCTGGGTGTGCTGCGCGCAGCGCAGGCGCAACTGGAAGACGCCACGCGCACGCTGGCCAGCTACTTGAACCACCGCGAACCCGACCCCGGGCGGCTGGCCGAGCTGGACGACCGCATCGGCAGCTGGGTGGCGCTGGCCCGCCGCTACCGGCGCAGCCCGGCCGAGCTGCCTGCGCTGCTGGCGCAATGGCGCCTGGAGCGGACTCAACTGGATGCCGCCGCCGACCTCGAAGGCCTGACGCAGCAAACTGCACAGGCGAAAGACACCTGGCTGCGCGAGGCACAGCGCGTGTCCAAGCTGCGCAAGAAGGCTGCTCCCCGCTTGTCGGCCGCGGTGACACACGCGATGCAGACCCTGGGCATGGCCGGTGGGCGTTTCGAGATTTCGGTGCAGCAGCCGACCGACGCCCATGCCCAGCCCCATGCACACGGCATCGACACCGTCGAGTTCCTGGTGGCCGGGCACGCAGGCAGCACGCCGCGCCCCTTGGCCAAGGTGGCCTCGGGCGGTGAGCTGTCGCGCCTGGCGCTGGCCATCGCGGTCAGCACCGCTGGCGCGGGCACGAGCGTGGGCAACACCGGACCAGACCTGAAAGCACGCGATCCGCAGCCTGGATCCGGATCTGATTCAGCAACTTCAGCTGCAACTTCAGCCGCAACTGCACTCACATCTGCATCCGCGTCCGTCCCGACGCTGATCTTTGATGAAATCGATGCCGGTGTGGGCGGCACCGTGGCCGACAGTGTGGGGCGCCTGATGAAGCAACTGGGCGGCAGCTGCCAGGTGATGGCCGTGACCCATCTGGCACAGGTGGCCGCCTGCGCTGACAACCATTACGTGGTGTCCAAGGCGCTGCGCGGCAAGCAGACCCTGTCGGCGGTGCAGCCGGTGCAAGGCGAGATGCGCGTCGCCGAGGTGGCCCGCATGCTGGGTGGCGAGTCGTTGTCGGGCACTGCACACGCGCAAGCCCTGCTCGGCGCAGGCGCCTTGTCGGGAGGGCCGCTGTGAGCGAGTCGATGACCGTGACGCCTGAGCAACCGGTGGAAAAGCAGGACGAGGTGATCCTCGTCACCGGCATTTCGGGTTCGGGCAAGTCGGTGGCGCTGCACGCGCTTGAAGACGCCGGCTACTTCTGTGTCGACAACCTGCCGCCGGAGCTGCTGCGTGACTTCATCCGGCTGGAACACAGCCGCGGCACACACCGCGTTGCCGCCGCCGTCGATGTGCGCACCGCGGCTTCGTTGCCCGCACTGGTGCCCCTGATCGACCAGCTGCGGGGTGAAGGCGTTTACATCCGTTCGCTGTTCCTCGACGCCAGCACCGACGCGCTGGTGCGCAGGTTTTCAGAAACGCGACGCCCGCATCCGCTGACCGCTTCGGCCACCGCCGATGGCCTCGACACCACGCACGCGCTGATCGAGGCCATCGAACTCGAACGCGAGCTGCTGGCCAACCTGCGCCACGTGTCCACCGTCATCGACACCAGCCAACAGCGCCCGGCGCTGCTGCGCAGCTGGGTGCGATCTTTGGTCGGCGCCCGCACCTCGGCGCTGACGCTGGTGTTCGAGTCCTTCGCGTTCAAGCACGGCGTGCCCCTGGACGCGGACTACGTGTTCGACGTGCGCGTGCTGCCCAACCCCTACTACATCCGCGAACTGCGGCCACTGAACGGGCGCGATGCACCCGTTGCCGCCTATCTCCAGGCGCAACCCGAGGCCCGTGAAATGCTGGCGCAAATAGAAACCTTTCTGAAGCGCTGGCTGCCCGCCTTCGAAGACGACCAACGCAGCTATCTCACGGTCGCCATCGGGTGCACGGGCGGCCAGCACCGCTCTGTTTACAGCGTGGAATGGCTGGCACAGCAATTCAAGGGCCGCTACTCCACGCTCATCAGGCACCGCGAGCTGGGCTCGCGTGAATAGGCGGCAGGCCATGGAAACCACCGCACCGCGCTTGCCCGATCCGCTGCCCTTGTTTCCGCTGAAGATGGTGCTGATGCCCGGCGCGCTGCTGGGCTTGAAGGTCTTCGAGGCACGCTACCTCGACCTGGCGTCGCAGTGCATGCGCAGCGGCCAGGCCTTCGGCGTGATCTGCCTGGTGCAAGGCCGAGAAGCGGGTGATAACGAACAAACGGTGCAGCTTGAGCAGGTGGGTACGCTGGCCCACATCGACGATGTGGACGCCGAGCAGCCCGGCATCCTGCGTCTGAGCTGCCATGGCGGCCAGCGCTTCAGGCGCCTGGCAGAGCCCAGCCGTCTGGCCAACGGTCTGTGGACGGCGCGCGTGGAACTGCTGCGCGACGACCCCGCCCGGTCCCCCGGACCGGCGGTGGCGCCCACGGTAGAGGCCTTGGCGCAAGCCATCAAGGCCTTGCATGAACAAGACCACGAGCCCTTCGCAGCGCCGTATCGGCTGGACGACGCGGGCTGGGTGGCCAACCGCTGGTGTGAGCTGCTGCCGCTGCCGCTGGCCGCCCGGCAAAAGCTGATGGAACTGGACGACCCGGTGATCAGGTTGTCGCTGGTCGACGGCTACTTGCGCGACAAGAAGGTCATCGTCGGCTGAGAGGCTGGGACTGCAGCAGCCGGCGCACGGGCGCCGCCAGCCCCAGCGCCAGCGCCTCTTCGGGCAGCGCCCAGCGGCCTGACGGTTCAACCCAGACGCCTGCGGGGCCGGCTCCACGCGTGGGCCACTGCCAGCACAGCGGCGTCAGTGACCAATCGAAATGCGTCAGCGCATGTTCAATGGTGGGCAGCCACTGCCCATGCCCGGGCCACGCTGCGGCCTGTGCATTCAGGGCCTCGCAACTGTCGAACTCGGGCAGACTCCACAGACCCGCCCACACACCCTTGGCAGGCCGCTGTACCAGCAGGCAACGCCCGCGCCATTGCAGCCACAGCACGGCATGGCTGCGGCGGCCCCGCAAGGCGCGGCGGCTCTTCACGGGATAGGCCTCTTGCTGGCCCGACGCCTGAGCCCGGCACAGGCCTTGCAATGGGCAAGCGGCACAGTCGGGTCGGCGCAGGCTGC
>JBBQMM010000128.1:0-10188 GCA_038328935.1 Burkholderiales bacterium | reverse complement strand
GAATGCAACCGCATCGTCAACTTCGATGGCGGACCGCAGTCGGCGCGCCTGGTGGGGCAGCTGATCGACGTGCTGATCACCGAAGCGCTGCCGCACTCGCTGCGCGCCGAGGTGGCGGGCATCGAAGGCCGCCTGCCATCGACCGACCTGCCATCGACTGACCTGCCATCAACCGACGCGGTCAGCGCCGCCCTGGCCCAAAGCCCCGCCACCACAGCGTGAGCGCACACGCCGCAACCATGGCCGCGTAGGTGGCCATGCGGCCATCACGTCCCGACCAGACCAGCCCCACCAGTGCGACGAGGGCGCACGAAGCCGCGGCGGGGCCCGCCAGACGCGCCCAATTCACCCCCGACAGCTCTCGCCGCCACAGCAGCTTGGCCAGCGCGGACGCCACGCCAGCCAGCATGAAGGCGGGCAAAAAGAGGTTCAGAACATGTCCGAGTGCGTCGAGGGGTCCCATGGCGCACATTCTGAACGCAGCGTCTGCGCGGCGTACCCTCTGGAACACCCTGCGTCTACCCGGCGCTTTCCTGCTGTCGCCGCCGGCGGCCTGCTGACTACAATTCGCCCGTGAGTGTCCTTGCCCTCGGTCTGAACCACACCACTGCGCCGCTGGACCTGCGCGGCAGGTTGGCGTTCGCGCCCGAGCAGCTGGCCCCCGCGCTGCAAGGGCTGCGCGAGCGCCTGCAGCGCAGCGTGCCCGAGGCGGCGCTGGTTTCCACCTGCAACCGCACCGAGCTGTACATTGCCACGCCGCCGCTGCCGAACGCCGCCAGCGCGCAAGCTCTGGTGAGGCCGACGCTGGACTGGCTGGCTGAACAGGGCGGCATCAGCGGCAGCGAGCTGCTGCACCACAGCTACGTGATGGAAGACCACGCCGCCGCGCGCCACGCCTTTCGCGTCGCCGCCGGCCTGGACTCCATGGTGCTGGGCGAGCCCCAAATATTGGGGCAGATGAAGCAGGCGGTGCGGTTGGCCGACGAAGCCGGCACGCTGGGCACCACGTTGCACCAGCTCTTCCAGCGCTCTTTTTCGGTCGCCAAAGAGGTGCGTACGTCCACCGAGATCGGCGCGCATTCCATCAGCATGGCTGCAGCAGCCGTGCGCCTGGCCGGCCAGCTCTTCGAGGACCTGGCGCAGACCAAGGTGCTGTTTGTCGGCGCTGGCGAGATGATCGAGCTGGTGGCCACGCACTTTGCAGCGCGTGCACCCAAGGCGATGGCGCTGGCCAACCGAACGCTGGAACGCGGTGAAAGCCTGGCGTCGCGCTTCGGCGGCGAAGCCATGCGCCTGTCCGACATGCCCAACCGCCTGGGCGAATTCGACATCGTCATTTCATGCACCGCCAGCACCTTGCCCATCATCGGGTTGGGTGCTGTAGAACGCGCACTCAAGTCGCGCCGGAACCGGCCCATGTTCATGGTCGACCTGGCGGTGCCGCGCGACATCGAGCCCGAAGTTTCGCGGCTGGCTGACGTCTACCTCTACACGGTGGACGACCTCAGCGTGCTGGTGCAAACCGCCAGCGAAAAGCGCCAGGCCGCGGTGGAGCAGGCCGAAGCCATCATCGACGCCGGCGTGCAGAGTTTTTCGCATTGGCTGGACCAACGCAAAGCGGTGCCATTGATCCAGGCCCTGAACCGCCAGGCCGATGACTGGGGCCAGGTCGAGCTGGGACGGGCGCGCAAGCTGCTTGCGCGCGGCGAATCGGTGGACGACGTGCTGCAGGCCCTGGCACGCGGGCTCACGCACAAGATGCTGCACGGCACGCTGGCCGAGCTGCACGCGGCCGAGGGCGACGACCGTACCCGCCTGGCCGACACCGTGTCGCGGCTGTTCCTGCGCCAGAGCACGCGCACGCCCGGCCAGCCGTAGCGGCGGCCAACGCCGCCTCAGCGCCTGCAGCCCTGGCTGCGCGCAACCTCCCTGCCGACCTTCCCTGCCTGAGTCCAGGCCCCCGACCAGAGCCTCCTGTGCCATGAGCCCGCAACTGCGTGATCAGTTTGAACGTCTGACCCTGCGCCTGGCTGAGCTCGACGCCACGCTGGCCGACCCCCAGGTGACCAGCGACATCAAGCGCTGGCGAACGCTGTCACGTGAGCAGTCTGACGCGCAGGACATCGTGCAGCGCTACCGCAGTTTCCAGCAACGCGAACGCGACCTGGCCACGGCGCAGGAGATGCAGGCCAGCGAGTCCGACCCGGATTTGCTGGCGATGGCGAAGGAAGAGATCACCGCCGCGTCGGCAGACCTGCAGCGCATCCAGCAGCAGTTGCAGGCGGCGCTGATTCCGCGCGACCCCGACGATGAACGCGCGGCCTTTGTCGAGATCCGCGCTGGCACAGGCGGCGATGAATCGGCACTTTTTGCGGGCGATCTGGCGCGCATGTACCTGCGTTACTTCGAGCGCAAGGGCTGGCGCACCGAAGTGCTCAGCGAAAGCACGGCCGAGCTCGGCGGCTACAAGGAGCTGGTGCTGCGGGTGGATGGCGAGCAGACCTATGGCCGCCTGCGCTTCGAGTCCGGCGGCCACCGCGTGCAGCGCGTGCCGACCACCGAAAGCCAGGGCCGCATCCACACCAGCGCCTGCACGGTAGCGGTGATGCCCGAGCCCGACGAGGCTGAAGAGGTTCAGCTCAACCCGGCCGAGCTGCGCATCGACACCTTCCGCGCCAGCGGCGCCGGCGGCCAGCACATCAACAAGACCGACAGCGCCATCCGCATCACGCACCTGCCCAGCGGGCTGGTGGCCGAGTGCCAGGACGACCGCAGCCAGCACCGCAACAAGGCCAAGGCGATGGCCGTGCTGGTGGCGCGGCTGCGCGAAAAAGACCGCAGCGAGCGCGCCGCCAAGGAAGCCGCCACGCGCAAGGGCCTGATCGGCAGCGGCGACCGCAGCGACCGCATCCGCACCTACAACTTCCCGCAGGGACGGTTGACCGACCACCGCATCAACCTCACGCTGTACAAGCTGTCGCAGATCATGGACGGCGATCTCGACGACGTGGTGCAGGCCTTGCAGGCGGCGCGCGCGGCCGAGCAATTGGGCCAGCTGGAAGCCGGCACTTCCTGAACGGCTGCAGGCGGGCATGGCACTGCAGATCAGCGCAGCACTGCAACAGGCCCGACAGCTCGGCGTCGCACGCCTGGACGCCCAACTGCTGCTGGTGCATGTGCTGCGCAGCGCAGGCCCAAGCCCGGCTGCGCAGCAGCCCATCACCCGCAGTTGGCTGCTGGCGCACGACGACCAGCTCTTGACGCCGGCCCAGACGCAGGCCTGGCAGGTGCTGTTGGCGCGCCGCGCCGATGGCCTGCCGCTGGCCTATGTGGTGGGAGAGCAGGCCTTTTGCGGGCTGCAACTGCTGGTAACCCCGGCGGTGCTGATCCCGCGGCCCGAAACCGAGGGTCTCGTGCACTGGGCGCTGGAGTGCCTGTTGCAACTGCAACAGCCGTCGCCCCGCGTGCTGGACCTGGGCACCGGCAGCGGGGCTGTGGCACTGGCCATCAAGCACCGTTGTCCACAAGCCCAGGTGCACGGCACCGACATCAACCCCGCCGCGCTGAAGGTGGCGATCGTCAATGCGCAACGGCTGCAACTGAACGTCAGCTTCGGTCTGGCCAACTGGTGGGCACCGGTCGACAGCACGCCAGGCGGCCCGGCAGAAGCAGGCGGAGGCAGAGGCCTGCCGGTGGGACGGTTCGACCTGGTGGTCAGCAACCCGCCCTACATCGCCCCGGGTGACGAACACCTGGCCGCGCTGCGGCACGAGCCCGTGTCGGCATTGGTCGGCGCCGAAGACGGCCTGGGTGACTTGCGCACCATCATCGACGGCGGCCGGCACCACTTGGCACCGGGCGCCTGGCTGCTGCTGGAACATGGCCACGACCAGGCTCTGGCCGTGCAGCACCGGCTTCTGCAGGCCGGGTACGTGCAGCCGCAGACACGTGCCGACCTGGCCGGTCTGCCGCGCTGCACGGGCGCACGCTGGCCCTGAGCTCAAAGTCCCCGACCTTGAGCCTGGACTTTTGCGGCAAGCTCGCGATAACCCACTGCATCGAACGAACAAAGGCCGACATTGCCCCGATTAGGGATGCACCTTGCGCTGGTTCTGGCGCATGATGAAGGTGACACGCAGCCGCGGCACGGCTGCTGTGAGGTCGACAACCACCCAGGGGCAGTCCATGAACACCGTCAGTTGCCTCTCCAAGGTCCTCATCACGGCTTTGGCAGCCGGTATCTCCATCGCTTGCCAGGCTGGGCAAGGTCTGACGGCGCCTCAGCCCGATGTCTGGTGGCCTCAGTGGCAGGCCCGGCTGAGCCTGCAGTCGGCACCGCTGGCGTCTGCGCTGCTGTCCACCGACCGGTCGACGCAAGGCGGGCTCGCCACGCAGCGCGGCGTGCAGGGTGGCGCCTTGTTGGGTGACTACTACTTTGCGCGGCCATTGATGGGGCAATTGCGGGCCAGCGGCGGGCTGATGTTCGGTCCACTGGGGGGCGCGCCCTTAGGTTTTGCGTCCGGCTTGCCTTCCGTTTCCGGCAGCGCGCTGCCCACCCGTCTGGGGCTGTCCTTGCTGGGCGGTGCCACGCCTGCTTACAGGTGGTCGGCTTCCGAGGGCATCGAGCCGGTGCCCTACGTCGGACTCGGCTACTCGGGCAGCTGGTGGCGCGACAGCCTGTCGCTGACGGCGGACCTCGGCATGGTTTCAGAGCGACCCACTGCAGCCGGCAGCGTGGGCCGCGCCGTCTTCGGCAACCAGGGCATGAACCAGGCGCTGCGCGACATGCGGCTGTCGCCGGTGCTGCAACTGGGCATGCGCTACGCTTTCTAGCGCCAGCGGCAAGACACCCCTCCAACGCCGGCGGCAAGACCCCATCTTCGTGCGGCACCCGGCTATGCCGCATACTCGCGAGCTAAACACTCCAGTCAGCAGGAAGCCTACCCATGAGCGACGTTCAGCAACGCATCGACGAGCTGGTCAAGAACAACCGCGTCATGCTTTTCATGAAGGGCTCGGCGCAGTTCCCGATGTGCGGTTTTTCAGGCCGCGCCATACAACTGCTGAAGGCCGCCGGCGCCACCGAGATCAAGACCTACAACGTGCTGGAAGACGACGGTGTGCGTCAAGGCATCAAGGACTACGCGCAGTGGCCCACCATCCCGCAGCTGTATGTCGGTGGTGAATTTGTCGGCGGCTCGGACATCATGATGGAGATGTACGAGTCGGGTGAGCTGCAACAGCTGCTCACCAAGGCCTGAGGTGAGCCCAGCGGCGCCGGCGCGGCCGGCACCGCCAAGGCTGGTGGTGGGCATCACCGGCGCCACAGGTGCCATCTATGCCACCCAATTGCTGCAGCGCGCCCGCGCGCTGGGTATAGAAACCCACTTGGTGGCCACCCCGTCAGGGGTGCTGAACGTGCACCACGAATTGGGCCTGGGCCGCAAGGAACTGGAGGCACTGGCAGACCATGCCTACGCCCCCGGCGACATCGGGGCCTGCCTGGCCAGCGGCAGCTTCGGCGCTGCCGCCATGGTGGTGGCGCCCTGCTCGATGAAGTCGCTGGCGGCCATCGCACACGGTTTTTCAGACAACTTGCTGACCCGCGCTGCCGACGTGACCTTGAAAGAACGCCGCCGCCTGCTGCTGATGGTGCGCGAAACGCCGTTCAATCTGGCCCACCTGCGCAACATGACCGCCGCCACAGAGATGGGAGCCATCATCTTTCCGCCCTTGCCGGCTTTCTATCTGCGGCCTGCCAGCATCGACGAGATGGTGGCCCAGAGCGTGGAGCGGGTGTTGTCGCTGCTGGCCCTGCCGGGAGCGGCACCCCGGGAGTGGCAGGGGCTGTAGACCGCCTGCGTTAGGGAGTTGCGGCTGCCTTGACGTGAAAGAGTTCCCTGATCTGGCGCGCTGGCCCGGTTCCTGAAGACTTGACGTCGAAGTGTTCCGTGATTCCGTCCAGTCCACAGCATCAGCAAATTCAGGCCGTCACGTCCCACTGCCGCCGGGCACCAAAAACCAGGTCCGGATATTCCGCGCGGCCCCGGCTGCCGTTGTAGCGGCCCAGCGCCAGAAACAGGTCGCCGCGCTCGCGGTCCAGATAGTGGCGCAAGATCACGCAGCCAAACCGCAGGTTGGTCTGCAGGTGAAACAGGCGCTTGTCGTCGCCGTCGCCGATGGCGCGCACCCAGAAGGGCATCACCTGCATGTAGCCGCGCGCGCCTGCACTGCTGATGGCGTACTTCCGAAAGCCGCTTTCCACCTGCACCAAGCCCAGCACCAAGGCCGTTTCGAGCCCGGCGCGCCGGCTCTCGTACCAGACCGTTTCGAGAAACTCCACACGCGTGTGATGCTCGGCCTTGCGCCGTTTGAGACGGTCGCTGGCGGCACCCAGCCAGCGCAGGTACGCCATGCGTTCCTCGACCTTTTCGAAGCGCGGCCGCGGCGGTGCGGCGTCGGCCACCGAAGCCGCCAGCGCGGTGCGCACCGCGTCAGCCAGCGGTTCTTCTTTCTGCGCACCGGCATGCAACCGGCCGCAGATCAGCGCCAGGGCGGGTGCAGCAGAACAAGCCAGCAGCGCCCGCCGCGGCAGGCCGGGCATCGCAGCGTGCTGCAAATCCTTCGTCATCCGGCCGGTGCCGCTTTCAAGGCCGCCTTCAAGGCCGAATTCAAGGCAGATTGCACGGCAGCCACCACCCGCGCGGCGACCCCGGCGGCGGGCACGACGCCAGCTTCGCTTTCGCGGCGGCCCTGCATCTCCACAGTGCCCGCCTTCAGGCCGCGGTCGGAGATCACCACCCGCAACGGCACGCCGATCAACTCCCAATCGGCAAACATCGCGCCTGGCCGTTCGCCGCGGTTGTCCAGCACCACGTCCACGCCGGCAGCCTGCAGCGCCGCATGCAGTTCATCGGCCGCCCGGCGCACCTCGTCGCTGCGGTCGTAGCCGATGGGGCAGAGGGCCACCTCGTAGGGTGCCATCGCCATCGGCCAGATGATGCCGCGCTCGTCGTGGTTCTGCTCGATGGCCGCGCCCAGCAAGCGCGTGACGCCGATGCCGTAGCAGCCCATCACCATGAGCTGCGGCTTGCCGGTTTCGTCGAGAAAGGTGGCCTTCATCGGCTCGCTGTACTGGGTACCGAGCAGGAACACGTGGCCCACTTCGATGCCGCGCTGGATGGCCAGCACACCCTTGCCGTCGGGAGAAGGGTCGCCCGCCACGACGTTGCGCAGATCGGCCACCACATCAGGCTCCGGCAGGTCGCGGCCCCAGTTGAGTCCGGTGTAGTGGAAGTCGGCTTCATTGGCGCCGCAGACGAAGTCGGCCATGTTCGCCACCGTCCGGTCGGCCACCACCTTGACCGGCCGCTTCATGCCCACCGGGCCCAGGTAACCGGGCTTGCACCCGAAGTGTTCTTCGATCTCGGCCACGGTGGCAAAACGGAAACCGCCCTTCAGACCGGGCACCTTGCCGGCCTTGATTTCGTTCAGGTCGTGGTCGCCACGCACAAGCAAAAGCCAGACCACCGCCTTGCCGATGTCACCCGCTGCATTTTTTTCATCCGTCGCCAGCACCAGTGACTTGACGGTGCGCGCCAACGGCAGGCCGAGCAGCGCCGCGACGTCAGCACAGGTGCTCATGCCGGGCGTCGGCGTCTTGGCCATGGCCTGGACGGCCGGTGCGCGCATAGGCAGCAAGGCCACGCCTTCGGCCAATTCGATGTTGGCCGCGTAATCGCTGGTGGGGCAATAGACGATGGCGTCTTCGCCGGTGTCTGCGATGACCTGGAACTCCTGCGACAGGTCGCCACCGATGGCGCCGGTGTCCGCAGCCACCGCACGGTAGTGCAGGCCCATGCGATCAAAGATGGCAGCGTAGGCCACACGCATGGCGTCATAGCTGCGCCGGCCGGACTCGACATCACGGTCGAAGGAGTAGGCGTCCTTCATCGTGAACTCGCGCCCGCGCATGACGCCGAAGCGGGGCCTGCGCTCATCGCGGAATTTGGTCTGTATGTGATAGAAATTGCGCGGCAGCTGCTTGTAGCTGCGCAGCTCCTGGCGCGCGATGTCGGTGATGACCTCTTCGCTGGTGGGCTGGATGATGTAGTCGCGGTCGTGGCGGTCCTTGATGCGCAGCAGCTCCGGCCCGTAAGCCTGGAAGCGGCCTGACTCCTGCCACAGTTCGGCCGGCTGCACCACGGGCATCAACAGCTCCACGGCTCCGGCTCGGTTCATCTCGTCGCGGATGATGGCCTCGACCTTGCGGATGACGCGCAGCCCCATCGGCATGTAGGTGTAGATGCCGGCGCCCAGACGCTTGATCATGCCGGCGCGCACCATGAGCTGGTGGCTCTTGACTTCAGCGTCGGCCGGGGCTTCCTTGAGGGTGGAGATGAAGGTCTGGGTGGCTTTCATGGGCTCGCAGCTTGCCCGCCGTGTGCGTGCGCTGACTGGACCCTCAGAACGCCAGGTGACGCATGCGGGTTATCCAGAGTTCGCGCTGCGCACAGAGCCGGTGCAATAATGAAATCAGTGAAAAATTCGGGGTCTGATTATGCTCGACAGGGAAGGCTTCAGGCCCAATGTCGGCATCGTCCTGTTGAACGCCCGCAACCAGGTTTTTTGGGGCAAGAGACTGCGCACGCACTCGTGGCAGTTTCCTCAAGGCGGCATCCAGTACGGTGAGTCGCCTGAGCAGGCGATGTTGCGTGAACTGCACGAAGAGGTCGGGCTCAAACCCGAGCATGTGCAGATCGTCGCGCGCACACGCGACTGGCTGCGCTATGAGGTGCCCGACCACTTCATCCGCAAGGATGCGCGCGGCCACTATCGTGGTCAAAAGCAGATCTGGTTCCTGCTGCGCCTGGTGGGCCGCGACAGCGACATGAACCTGCGCGCCACCGACCACCCGGAATTCGACGCCTGGCGTTGGAACGACTACTGGGTGCCGCTGGAAATGGTGATCGAATTCAAGCGCAACGTATACGAAATGGCGCTCACCGAATTGGCCCGTTACTTGCCGCGCGCACACAACCCCAATCGGTTTCTGCGCTCGGGTCTGCGCGGCCCGCGCCTGGACCATGACGCTGAATCGAGCGGCAGTTCCTGGATACCCGATCAGGCCCCACCAGACCCGCCGCTGTAGGTTCGTCGCAGTGCCCCGCCCTGGCGGCAGGGCATGGGGGCAGGGCGTGGCTCAGGTCAGTACGAGGTTGGTGCGATGGATCAGTTCGGGCTCGTTGGCATAACCGAGCAGCGACTCGATCTGCGACGACGGTTTGCGCGCAATCAGGCGCGCTTCGGCGGCTGAGTAGTTGGCCAGGCCGCGCGCCAGTTCCTGACCTTGCAAGGTCTGCACGGCGATCACGTCACCGCGGGCGAACTCGCCTTGCACCTCATGCACGCCGATGGGCAGCAGGCTTTTGCCTTCGTCACGAAGCTTCGCCACCGCGCCCGCGTCCACCCGCACTGCCCCGCGCATTTGCAGATGATCCAGCATCCACTGTTTGCGCGCCGCCAGCTTCGGTGTGCTGGCCACCAACGCCGTGCCGATGCGCTCACCGGCGGCCAGGCGCAGCAAGACATCGTTTTCGCGGCCCCAGGCGATGACGGTGCTGGTGCCGCTGCCGGCGGCGCGCTTGGCGGCCAGCACCTTGGTGAGCATGCCGCCACGGCCGATGCTGGAGCCGGCACCGCCAGCCATGGCTTCCAGCGCCGGGTCGCCGGCGGTGGCTTCGTCGATGAACCGCGCTGCAGGGTCCTTGCGCGGGTCGGCGGCGTACAGGCCCCGCTGGTCGGTGAGGATGATGTAGATGTCGGCGTCGACCAGGTTGGCCACCAGGGCCCCGAGCGTGTCGTTGTCGCCGAAACGGATCTCGTCATTGACGACGGTGTCGTTCTCGTTGATGACGGGAATGACCTTCAGCGCCAACAGCGTGAGCAGCGTCGAACGGGCGTTCAGGTAACGCTCACGGTCTGCCAGGTCGGCGTGGGTGAGCAGCACCTGCGCGCTGGCCATGCCGTGCTCGCGCAGGCGTGACTCGTACATCTGCACCAGCCCCATCTGCCCGACGGCTGCTGCAGCCTGCAGCTCGTGCAGCTCCTTCGGGCGCTGCTGCCAGCCCAGGCGCTTCATGCCTTCGGCAATGGCGCCACTGGAGACCATCACCAACTCGCGCCCCT
>JBBQMM010000127.1:0-10232 GCA_038328935.1 Burkholderiales bacterium | reverse complement strand
GCCAGCTTGACCAGCAGCCGGCTGCCAAACTTGCCCCTGCGCAGGCGCACGTACAGGCGCACCGCCACTGCGGCAAGTATCACCAGCAGCAACCCGGCCACCGCCACGTTGACCCAGAACAACCACACGAAATGACGCTCGTAAGTGCCGCTCTCGGAACCACTGAAAGACAGTACGAATGCCAGCACCAGGCCGGCGCCGGTAGCGGCCACGCTCGCCACGATCCACGCCCACTGCGCAGAGTTCAGGCTGCGCTTGCCGGCGCTGGCGGGCGCAGCGGGCGCAGCGGGCGAGGGCAGGCTCATGGCTCGACCCTGATTTCCCGGCTCACGCCGACCGACCATTCACCGCCACCACCCAGCCCGAACTGCATCGGCCCCGGCAGCTGGCTGGTGTCGAGCCGGTAGCTGAACTGCACGTAGTAGCTCTTGTCGGGATCGAGCTGGTTCGGTTCAGCCAGCCGCCATCCAGCGCTGCTGGAAGCCGCCGACAGCGCTTCGTGCAGCGTCGGAAAACTCTGGTTCAGCCCTGCCAATGACACCCGCCAGGTGGCGGTGAGCGGCTGGAACGCGACGCGCCAGGAACGCGACACGCGCGCCACGCGTTCGTCGCGCCAGTACCAGCGCCCGCGCAGCAGCGTGGCCTCGGCCACGAAGTAGATCGGTACGCCCCGCATCATGGCGTCTTCGGCCGTCTTGGGCAGGTCCAGGCGGGCAGCGAAGTCCAGATTCAGACCGCCTTCGGCTCGGCTGGTCTTCAGCAGCGCCAATTCCACGCCCTGCGCCCTGACAGGCGACACCAGCCCGGTAAAGCACAGCACCGCAAAGGACAGCAGCAGACTGGCACAGGCGCGAAGCAGCGCGCTGGCCGTCCAGCCCGGCAAAACTTGGCAGCGGACCGGCGGTGCGGGCATCGAAGGCTGTTAGCGAGTGGGTGTCTAGTACTGCGTTTCACCAAAACATTGACATGAAATCGCGTCTTCGCTCGCCATGCGTCGTTGCAAATCCGCGCGATGCCATGCGGCATCGCTGTGGTTTGCGCCAAGCCTGACGAACGAATCCATCGATTTCATTACGTCAACGTTTTGGTGAAACGCAGTACCTAGTTTTTGTGGATCAGGGCGTAGAAGAATCCATCGTGCCAAACCGGGCTTCGGCCCCCTGTTCCCTGGCCTGCATTGTCACGGCTACTCAGCAAGTGCCCGGGCGACGCGGGGTCAAGCCGGGCCGTACCAGGGGCCAGACGTTGCAAAAACGCGTCGATCTGGTGCTGCCCTTCAGCCTTGAAGACCGAGCAAGTGACGTAGAGCAGCCGGCCCCCCGGCGCCAGCAGCGGCCACAACGCGTCCAGCATCTGGGCCTGGATGCGGGCCAGCGCGGCCACGTCGTCGGCACGGCGCAGCCAGCGGATATCGGGGTGGCGGCGCACGATGCCTGAAGCGGTGCACGGTGCATCCAGCAGCACGGCGTCGAAAGGCCGCCCGTCCCACCAATCCGCTGGCCGGCGCGCGTCTCCTACTTTTACCTCGACGCGGCTGGTAGCCGGCGGCGCCGATGAGGGCAGCAGCCGCAGCCGGCGCAAACCATCGCCGATGCGCAGCAAGCGCGTAGGGTCGCTGTCCAGCGCCAGCAGGTCCAGGTGGGCCCCTTCCAGCAGGTGGGCGGTCTTGCCCCCGGGGGCGGCGCAAGCGTCCAGCACGCGGGGCAGGCTGCCAGGCGGCTGGCCGTCAGGCGGCTGCAGGCCGGCCAGCAGCAGCGGCGCGGCCCGCTGGGCTGCCGCGTCCTGCACCGAGAACTCGCCCTCGGCAAAGCCCGGCAGTTGCTGCACCGGGCAGGGCTCGTCCAGCACCAGTGTTTGCGACGGCCCGGGGATGCCGGTGTCGGCGCTCTGCAGCAACTGTGCGCGGCGGCCCGATGCGGCCAGCCTCTGTTGATAGCTGGCGCCGCTGCAACGACGGCTGTTGATGCGCAGCGTCATCGGCGGGCGCTGGTTGGCGCCCGCCAGCAGGGCCTGCCAATCGCGGGGCCAGTCGTGGCGCAGGCGCTCGATCCACCACTGCGGGTGGTTGTAGGCGCCCACCGGGGTGTGGCCCACGGCCGCCACCAGCGCGTCGCGCTCGCGCAGGAAACGCCGCAGCACGGCATTGATGAAGGCCGCCGCCGCCGGCACGCGCAGCCGCGCTGCCGACACCGCCTGGTCCACCAGCGTGTGCTCGGCATAGGGTAGCGGTTCACCGGGCCACAGCAGTGCCAGGGCGGTGACGAGCAGCGCGTCCACGTTGGGCGGCGGCGTCTTGGGTGCAAGCAGGGCGCGCAGTTCGGTGGCGCTGCCCAGCCAGCGCAGCACGTGAAAGCCCAAGGCTTGCACCGCCGGCCGCGTCTGCGCGGGCGCCTTGGCCAGCACGTCGGTCAGCGAGCGACCGCCGCGCACCGCCTGCACTGCATCGGCCGTCAGCTCCAGCAGGCGTGCCAGTGGCAACGAGCTGTGGCTGGTGGCAATGACCCCTGTCATGGCTCCAGTCTAGTCGGGGCCACGGCGGCCGCTGGTGAAGCGGCCGCACAATACAGGCCCTTCCACGGCTTTCCATCCCTCATGGTCCGTAACGGCTCCGAACAAGACCGCAAGTCAGCCGCCAGCGCTCCGGGCATCCCTGATGCCCGCATCTTCCGCAGCGAAGCCGAACTGGAACAGTTGCCGGCCTCTGAACGCATCCGCTACCGGCTCGTCAGCGAGGGCCGACGCTTCCATGCCAACGACAACATCGCTGCCTTTGTGCGTGACGGCGAAATGACCGAATTGAAGGCCGAGGTACAGGCCAAGCTGCAGGAAGTGCTGCGCGCGCTGGTGATCGACACCGACAGCGACCACAACACCAACGAGACCGCCAAGCGGGTGGCCAAGATGTACCTGGAAGAGGTCTTCCGCGGCCGCTACGTGCCGATGCCCGCGGTGACCGAGTTTCCGAATGCCGAGCGACTGAACGAGCTGATGATCGTGGGCCCGATCACGGTGCGCAGTGCCTGCAGCCACCACATGTGCCCGATCTTCGGCAAGGTGTGGATCGGCGTCCTGCCCAACGAGCACAGCAACCTCATCGGCCTGAGCAAGTACGCGCGCATCGCCGACTGGATCATGAGCCGGCCGCAAATCCAGGAAGAGGCCGTCACCATGCTGGCCAACGAACTGCAGCAACGCGTGCGCCCGGACGGCCTGGCCATCGTGATGGAAGCCGACCACTTCTGCATGCACTGGCGCGGCGTCAAGGACACCGACTCCGCCATGGTCAACAGCGTGATGCGCGGCGCGTTCCTGAAAGATGCCAATCTGCGGCGAGAGTTCCTGTCGCTGCTGCCCCGCAAGAACAGCTGAAACCTTCTCCGGATACCGACACCATGCTCGTTCGACTTCTGTACGCCAGCCGCGCCGTCAAAACCGTCAACCAAGAGGAGCTGGTGGCCATCCTGCGCAAGAGCAAGACCAACAACCCGGCCATGGGCGTCACCGGCGTGCTTTGTTTCAGCGAAGGCATCTTCCTGCAGGCGCTGGAGGGCGGCCGCAGCGCCGTCAACACGCTGTACAACCGCATCGCTGTCGACCCGCGCCACACGCAGGTTGAACTGCTCTGCTATGACGAAATCAGCGAACGGCGCTTTGCGGGCTGGAGCATGGGCCAGGTCAACCTGGGGCGCCTGAACCCGGGGTTGGTGCTGAAGTATTCCGAGAAGTCCGCCCTCGACCCGTTCGCGGTTTCGGGCCGGGCTTCGCTGGCGCTGTTCGACGAGCTGATGGCCACGGCTTCGATCGTCGGTCAGGCCTGACGGGCCCGATTGGCCTGACCGGCCAGTCTGCCTTGAGCAGCCAGACAGGCCCGCGTGCCAGGCGAGATGCTTGCCTATTGACAGCTTTGATCGTTCCTGTATATTCGTATTTGCTTATATCCAAATGCAACGAACGAGGGCTTCGTGTCCGACCTGCCAGCAACCCCGGGGCGTCTGCTCAAGGCGCCCGAGAACTTCATCAGCCGTGACGGTGTGCGCACCGTCTTCAGCCAGGCCAAACACGGCCGGCGCGACTTCATTCGCAGCGCATTTGCCGCGGCAGTGGCTGGCGGCACAGCTGCCGCTGCACGGTCGCAAGCCAACCCGGTGCCGCCTGAAGGCGGCGACCCGCAAATCCTGAACCTGCCGGCGCACAGCACCGGCCTGGGACAGGGCGTGGCCGTGGACGGCTACGGCAAACCCAGCAAGTTCGAGTCGAATATCCAGCGCCGGCACAGCCCGGGGCTGACGCAGACCACGCAAAGCTCGGTCTCGTTCGCACCCTTGCAGAGCCTCTTCGGCATCGTCACGCCGAGCGGACTGCACTTCGAGCGCCACCACCAGGGTTGGTGGGACGTCGACCCCAGCAAGCACCGGCTGATGATCAACGGCAGCGATGAGCGCATGCTCGGCAAGCCCATGGTGTTCACGATGGATGAGCTGATGCGGCTGCCCTCGGCCAGCCGTTTTCACTTCATCGAATGCGGCGCCAACACCGGCATGGAATGGGGCAACGTGGCGGTGCCCACCTGCCAGTACAGCCACGGCATGCTGAGCTGCAGCGAATTCACCGGCGTGCCGCTGAAGGTGCTGCTCGACATGGCCGGTGCCGACTACAAACGCGGCCGCTTCGTGCTGGCCGAAGGCGCCGATGGCTCCAGCATGACGCGCACCATCCCGATGGAGATGGTGGAGTCGGGCGAGGTGCTGGTGGCCTACGGCCAGAACGGCGAGATGTTGCGTCCTGAAAACGGCTACCCGCTGCGGCTGGTGGTGCCCGGCGTGCAAGGCGTCAGCTGGGTGAAGTACCTGCGCCGCATCGAAGTGGGTGACATGCCTTATGCCACCAAAGACGAGGCCATCCACTACATGGACCTCATGCCCGATGGCCGGCACCGCCAGTACACGAGCGTGCAGGAATGCAAGAGCGTCATCACCACCCCCAGTGGCGGGCAGGTGCTGCTGGACAAGGGGTTTCAGACCATCACCGGGCTGGCCTGGAGCGGGCGCAGCAAGGTCACGCGCGTCGACATCTCGGCCGACGGCGGGCGCAACTGGAAGAGCGCGCGATTGCAGGGCCCGGTGATGGACAAGTGCCTGACCCGCTTCACGCTGCCGTGGGTGTGGGACGGCGGACCGGCGCTGCTGCAAAGCCGCGCCGCCGACAGCAGCGGCTACGTGCAGCCCAGCTACCGGCAGAACCGGGCGGTGCGTGGCTCGCGTTCGATCTATCACAACAACTCGGTCCAGACCTGGCTGGTGCAGGAAAGCGGGGAGGTGAAGAATGTTCAGCTTTCCTAAGCGCCTGTGGCCGCTGGCCTTTGCAACGGCTGCCTGGCTGGCTGCCGGTTCAGCCGCAGCCCAACCCAACCCCAACCTCAACGTCAACCCCAACACCTACCCCGGCATCGGCCGCGCCGCCACGCCGCAGGAAGTGGCGGCCTGGGACATCGACGTGCGCCCCGACTTCAAGGGCCTGCCCAAGGGCCAGGGCAGCGTCGCCAAGGGCCAGGACATCTGGGAGGCCAAGTGCGCCTCGTGCCACGGCGTGTTTGGCGAAAGCAACGAGGTCTTCTCGCCACTGGTCGGTGGCACGACCGCGGCAGACGTGAAAACCGGCCGCGTGGCCCGTCTCACCGACCCCGGGTTCCCTGGGCGCACCACGCTGATGAAGGTGCCCACGCTGAGCACGCTGTGGGACTACATCAACCGTGCCATGCCGTGGAACGCACCCAAGTCGCTGACCGCCGATGAGGTTTATGCCGTCACCGCCTTCCTGCTGAACCTGGGCGGTGTCGTGCCCGACGACTTCACGCTCTCAAACGAAAACATGGCGCAGACGCAGGCGCGCATGCCCAACCGCAACGGCATGCGCCTGGACCACGGCATGTGGCCCGGCAAGCCCGGCCCCCTGGGCATCGGCAACGGCGGCAAGCCCGACGTGAAGGCGACGGCGTGCATGAACAATTGCGTCACCGAACCCAAGGTGGCCTCGTTCCTGCCCGACTTTGCGCGCAATGCGCACGGCAACCTGCTGGACCAGAACCGTCTGGTCGGCGCGCAGCGTGGGGCGCAGACCTCGGGCGAAGCAGTGGCCGCGGCGCCCGCCCCAGCCAACCCGGCACAGGCTGCACAAGACCTGGCCAGGAAACACCTGTGCCTGACCTGCCACGCCGTGGCCACCAAGGTGGTCGGCCCCTCACTGCGCGACATCGCAAAGAAATACGGCGCGCGGCCCGATGCCGTCGACTACCTGAAGCAGCGCATCGTTTCTGGTGGCGCCGGTGTCTGGGGCCCGATTCCCATGCCGGCGCAAACCCTTCCCAGCGCCGATGCAGGGGCCATTGCAAAATGGCTGGCTGACGGCGCCAAGTAAACCGCGCGGCTTCCAGCCCGTTGTGATGAATCCAAGCAACACACCAGAACCCAGGAGATGCCCATGAAAACCCGTCGAGAATTGATCACTGCCAGCACCCGGCTGGCGGCTCTGTTGGCCACTGCTGGCCTGCTGCCTGCGGCCGCCCAGGCCGCCTGGAACGGCGCGGCCTTCGAAGCCAAGACGATGGCTGACCTGATGAAGTCCCTGGGTGGCAGCACGCCTGCCGCCAGCAAGGACGTCACCATCACCGGCCCCGACATCGCCGAAAACGGCGCCGTGGTGCCGGTGGGTGCAAGCAGCACGCTGCCGGGTGTGAAAAAGCTGCTGCTGCTGGTGGAAAAGAACCCCAGCATGCTGGCGGCGTCGTTTGACATCACTGAAGCCATCGACGCCAACGTCAACACGCGCGTGAAGATGGGCCAGTCGTCCAACGTCTTTGCCGTGGCGATGATGAATGACGGCAAGGTGCTGTACGCCAGCAAGGAAATCAAAGTCACCTTGGGTGGTTGCGGTGGATAGATGACACCCCCGAAGCGCCTGCAGCGCCTGTCCCGAACTTTCAAAAGTG
The DNA here is from genome assembly GCA_038328935.1 of Burkholderiales bacterium. Taxonomy (GTDB): domain Bacteria; phylum Pseudomonadota; class Gammaproteobacteria; order Burkholderiales; family Burkholderiaceae_C; genus Rubrivivax. The sequence goes on along the minus strand of JBBQMM010000127.1, from coordinate 3,247 downwards.
CGGGGGGCGCCGCTGGCGGCCCGGCAGAGCTGGTTCCGCGGCGTCCACGGGGGGCCGGCACCAAGGCCCACGCCGATCCTCACGTTTTTTACATCGATTGATTGAAGGAGAACGACCATGGCAGACCCGATGCGCATTCGCGCCCAAGCCGCCGGTGACAAAGCCACCGTGCGGGTGTTGATGAGCCACGAAATGGAAACCGGCCTGCGCAAGGACTCGGCCGGCAAGGCGATCCCGGCCTGGTTCATCCAGGAAGTAACGGCCTCGCACAACGGCAAGCAGGTGCTGACCGCTGAATGGGGGCCGTCGGTGGCGAAGAACCCGTTTTTGCAGTTCAACGTCAAGGGCGCCAAGGCGGGCGACAAGATCAGCGTGAGCTGGACCGACAACAAAGGCGACAAGCGCACCGACGAAGCCACGGTGAGCTGAAGAAAGACCTGTCCAAGGCGGCAAACAGACCGCCAGGACCCCGTCAGGGTGCATACAAGCTGATTCTGGAGACATCTCTTTCATGAAGTTCCCAACCCTGCTGCGCCTGGCTGCAGCACTGCCCGCGGCGCTGCTGTTTTCACAAGCTGCGTTTTCACAAGCCGCGTTTTCACAAGCCCCTTCAGCACAGGCCCCTTCAGCACAGGCCAAGAGTACGGCCGAGGGCATCGCCGAGTACCGCAAGATGCTGGAGGACGGCAACCCGGCCGACCTGTTCGAAGCCAAAGGCGAAGACCTTTGGAAAACCAGGCGCGGACCCAAGGCAGCCACGCTCGAAAAATGCGACCTGGGCAAAGGGCCGGGCGTCGTCAAGGGCGCGTTTGTGGAGCTGCCGCGTTACTTTGCCGACACCAACCGGGTGCAGGATCTGGAGTCGCGCCTCGTGACCTGCATGGAAACCCTGCAGGGCTTCAACGGCGCCGAGATTGCCAAGACGGCCTTTGGCCGCGGCGAGATGGCCAACGTCACCGCGCTCGCCACCTTTGTAGCGGCTTCGTCGCGCGGCCTGCGCTTCAAGCTGCCGCAGGCTCACATCGAAGAGAAGACGAACTATGAAATCGGCAAGCGGGCCTTCTTCTTCCGTGGTGGGCCGATGGACTTTTCCTGCGCGTCCTGCCACGGCGTGGACGGTCAGCGCATCCGCTTGCAAGACCTGCCCGACCTGACCAAGAACCCGGGCGACGGCGTGGGCTTTGCGGCCTGGCCGGCCTACCGCGTGAGCAACGGCCAGATGTGGAGCATGCAACTGCGCCTGAACGATTGTTTCCGCCAGCAGCGCTTTCCATACCCCGGCTTCGGCTCGGACGTGACCATTGCGCTGGGCACCTACATGGGCGTCAACGCCAAGGGTGCCGAGTCCATTGCGCCGGCCATCAAGCGCTGAACCAGCAGGACCGCACACCATGAACAAGAAAATCCTCATCGTTGCAGCGCTGCCGCTGGCCGCACTGGTGCTGGCCGGCTGCGCCGCATTGCCCAGCGCCGCCGAGCTGGACAAGCAGGCGCTGGCTGTCATCAAGAACAGCTTCCGCGACCAGGGCATCGCGAAGGTCGACCGCCTCCAGCAAGACCTGGGTCAGTCGGCCTGTTCATCCGACCAGCCGCCCAGCGAAGCGGTGGCCAACCAGGTGACCGAGCAGGCCAGGGCCAGCGTGAAATGGCCGGCCGGCGGCCAGTACATCGGCGACTGGCGCGAAGGCGAAAGGATTGCCCAGAACGGCCGCGGCATGACCTGGACCGACACCAGCACCGCAGCCAAGGACAACGGCGGCAGCTGCTACAACTGCCACCAGATCAGCAAGGAAGAGATCTCCTACGGCACCATCGGCCCCAGCCTGTACAACTACGGCAAGAACCGCGGCGTACAAGACGTGACGGCAGCGACCGCGCAGCCCATCGTCGAGTACACCTGGACCAAGATCTACAACAGCAAGAGCTACAGCGCCTGCTCCAACATGCCCCGCTTCGGCCACCTGGGCCTGCTGGACGAAAAGCAGATGGCGCATGTGATGGCGCTGCTGCTGGACCCGAAGTCGCCGGTGAACCGGTAGCCGCAGCGACTCCCACAGCCCGGCGCCGCCGGGCTTTTTTGACATCCAAACATAAGTGACGACTGAATCATGAGCAATAACCCATGAGCATGCACAAACGCGAATTCATGCAGGTGCTGGCCGCCGCGTCGGTGGCCGGGATGGGTCTGGCTCGCTTCGAGCAGGCCGATGCGGCCACCGCCGAGCAAGGCCTGTACGACCTGCCGCCGCTGGGCACGGGCGCTGGCTTCGTCAGCTTCCTGCACATGACCGACTGCCACGCGCAGTTGATGCCCATTCACTTTCGCGAGCCCAGCGTCAACCTGGGGCTGGGCAGCATGCGCGGCCAGTTGCCGCACCTGGTGGGCGAGCACCTGCTGAAGGCTGCTGGCGTGCGCCCGGGCACGCCGCTGGCGCATGCCTACACCTATCTGGACTTTGAACGTGCCGCGCGCCGCTACGGCAAGGTGGGCGGCTTCGCGCACCTGGCCACGCTGGTCAAGCGCATGAAAGCTTCGCGCCCGGGCGCGCTGCTGCTGGACGGCGGCGACACCTGGCAGGGCAGCGCCACCAGCCTGTGGACCAACGCACAAGACATGGTCGACGCCTGCAAGGCGCTGGGCGTGGACGTGATGACGGGCCACTGGGAATTCACCTACGGCATGCAGCGGGTGAAAGAAATCGTCGAAGGCGACTTCGCCGGCAAGGTGGATTTCATCGCCCAGAACGTGAAGACCAACGACTTCGGTGACCCGGTGTTCAAGCCCTACGTGATGAAGGAGATGAACGGCGTCAAGGTGGCCATCGTCGGCCAGGCCTTCCCGTACACGCCCATCGCCAACCCGCGCTACCTGGTGGCCGACTGGGAGTTCGGCATCCAGGACGAAAACATGCAGAAGGTGGTGGACGAGGCGCGCGCGAAGGGTCCAAGAGGCGGTGCGCAGGTGGTCGTCGTGCTCAGCCACAACGGCATGGACGTGGACCTGAAGATGGCCAGCCGCGTGCGCGGCATCGACGCCATCTTTGGCGGCCACACGCACGACGGCGTGCCGCTGGCGGTGCCGGTGAAGAACGCCGGCGGCACCACGCTCGTCACCAACGCCGGCAGCAACAGCAAGTTCCTGGGCGTGATGGACTTCGAGGTCAAGGACGGCAAGGTGACGCAGCACCGCTACCGCCTGCTGCCCATCTTCAGCAACATGCTGAAGGCCGACCCCGAGATGGCGGCG
>JBBQMM010000126.1:0-10240 GCA_038328935.1 Burkholderiales bacterium | reverse complement strand
CGCCCCCCGGGCTGGGGTGGGGGGCGTTGCGGGGGGCGGGGGGCTGGCTCACCCGCCGCCCCTCCCCCCGGACAGGCTCCCGCCGCGCCCGGTTGCGTTCCACGACCACCGAAACGCTGCGGCTGAACAGGCCATGGTGGGTGTCGCTCTTGTCGTAGATCGCTTCCGCGCCGGTCGCCAGCGCCTGGGCGCGCAGCGCTGCGTCCACGTGGTCGGTGAGGACGATGATGGAGGCCTGCCCAGCCGCCTGGCGCACGCGCCTGAGGGTGTCGAGGCCGCGTGAGTCCGGCAGGTTCAGATTCAGCACGATGGCGTCCACCGGGCCCAGCGCCAGCAGCGCCAGGGTTGCGGCCAGGGTGGGCACCGCGTCCACCTGCACGGTGGCCTGCTGCGCCTCTGTCAGGCGCTCCCAGGCCAGAAAGGCGTCGCCCGGGTTGTCTTCGACGAGCACGACGCGTTGTTTGCTGCGCAACATGGTTTTACCTTCGCAAGTGATGACCATCAGTTGCGCGGTGCGCGCTCAGTACGACCAGCCAATGTACTTGTGGGAGGGATTTCGACCTCGCTTTGGCCAACTTGAGGGCCGCTGGCGGGATGCGCTCGTGCAGTGTTGAACGCCGTTGTGGTGCTGTTGACGTCGACGTTTCAGGTGCCGTCCGGAGCGCAGCCTCCGGCAGCGCGGTGGCGGCGGGCGGCACCGCGTTCACCGGGCCCGTGGCGAGCGCGCGCCCGGCAGCCTGACGGCCCGGTACTGTTCTTGGGGCTGGTCGGGCGCGTCCCTGCTGTGCTGCAATGGCCGCATGAGCCCGCTCATCACTCCCGACGGACGCACGCTGCATCTGATGCGGTGGCCGGCGCTCGCCGCGTGGCCGGCGCTGGGCACGGTGCAGATCGTGCACGGCCTGGGTGAACACGTCGGCCGTTACGCGCCGCTGGCGGCGATGCTGAATGCGGCCGGCTGGCACGTGCTGGGCCACGACCATTGGGGCCACGGACGCAGCGGCGGCGCGCGTGGCAGCCTGCCCGACGAAGCCTGCCTGTTGCGCGACCTGGCCGCCGTGCGCGACCACGCGCAGTGCGACGGTCGCGTGGTGCTGCTGGGTCACAGCCTGGGCGGCCTGGTGGCGGCGCGCTTCGTGGCCGAAGACCTGGCGGCCACGCCGGCGCCCTGGGCGCGGGGTGTGGACGGCCTGGTGTTGTCTTCACCGGCGCTGGATATCGGGCTGGGCGCGTTGCAGCGTGGCCTGCTGGCGACGCTGTTGCCCTTGGCGCCGGGCCTGCCGCTGGGCAACGGCCTGAAGCCGCAATGGGTGTGCAGCGACCCCGCAGTGGTGCAGGCTTACCTGAACGACCCGCTGGTGCACAAGCGCGTCACGCCGCGCATGGTGTGCTTCATGGTCGATGCGGCTGAACTGGTGCACTCGCGTGCGCCACTGTGGCGAGTGCCCACGCTGCTGCAGTGGGCCGGGGCCGACCGCTGCGTGCGCCCAGCCGGCAGCCAGGCCTTTGCCGCGGCTGCGCCGGGCGCGGTTTTGTCGGCGCAACCGCTGGCCGGGTTTGCGCACGAGATCTACAACGAGCCCGGCCGCGAACAGGCGTTTGCCAGGCTGCGCCGTTGGCTCGCACAATTCGAGGCGCAGAATCAAGGCGGGCGGCCAGCGTAGTTTCGTTGCCGCCTGGGCAAGTCCCAGGCCAGAAGTCCCGCGAGAAGTCCCGCAAGAAATTCTGCAAGAAGTCCCGCGAGAAGTCCCGCACGAAGTCCTGCAAGAAGTCTTGCAAGAAGTTCTGCAAGAAGTTCTGCAAGAAGTTCTGCAGGAAGTTCAGCCACACCCTCTGAGACCCGTCGAACACCCGGCCACCCACGGAGCACCCACCATGAACGCACCCCTGTCCCCAGCCGCTTTGGCCGCCCTGGCCCAGCACAGCCACACCGCCTGGGACGAGCGCATCGTGCCGGCACTGACCGAATACATCGGCGTGCCTTCCAAGAGCCCGATGTTCGACCCCGCCTGGGCCGCCAACGGGTTGCTCGACCGCGTGGTGCGCGACGCCGCGGCCTGGGTCGAGAGCCGCAAGGTGGCCGGTCTGCAGCTGGAAGTGCTGCGCATCGAAGGCCGTACGCCGCTGATTTTTTTCGACATCCCGTCCACCCAGCCGGCGCAGGCGGGCGATGGTGCTGGCGCTTCGGGCGATACCGTGCTGCTCTACGGCCACCTGGACAAGCAGCCTGAGTTCAACGGCTGGCGCAGCGACCTGGGCCCGTGGACGCCGAAGTACGAAAACGGCCTGCTCTACGGACGCGGCGGCGCCGACGACGGCTATGCCGTCTACGCCGCCATCAGTGCCATCGAAGCGCTGGATGCCCAAGGCATCGCACGTCCGCGCTGCGTGGGTCTGATCGAGGCCTGCGAAGAAAGCGGTTCGCACGACCTGCCGACCTACATCGCGGCACTGGGCTCGCGCCTGGGCCAGGTGGGGCTGGTGGTGTGCCTGGACAGTGGCGCCGGCAATTACGACCAGCTGTGGCTCACGACCAGCCTGCGCGGCATGGTCAGCGGCGTGCTGAAAGTCGAGATCCTGAGCGAAGGCATCCACAGTGGCGACGCCAGCGGCCTGGTGCCGAGCAGTTTTCGCATCCTGCGCCACCTGCTCGACCGGCTGGAAGACAGCGCCACCGGCGAGTTGCTGCCGCAGAGCTTTCACTGCCAGGTGCCGGCGTCGCGCCTGGCGCAGGCGCAGGCCACGGCCGCGATCCTGAAAGAAGAGGTCTGGAGGCGCATGCCCTGGGCCTGCGGCGCCGACGGCGGCGCCACCCTGCCCACCACCACCGACCCCGTGCAGGGCCTGTTGAACCGCACCTGGAAGCCCACGCTCAGCGTCACCGGTGCCGATGGCTTCCCGCCGCTGTCCAGCGCCGGCAATGTGTTGCGGCCCTACACCGCGTTCAAGCTCAGCCTGCGCCTGCCGCCGCTGGTGGACGGCCACCAGGCCAGCCTGAAGCTGAAGGCGCTGCTGGAAGACAACGCGCCCTACAACGCCAAGGTCACATTCCACCCCGACGGCCGCGCGGGTGCGCTGGGCGCCACGGGCTGGAATGCGCCCGAACTGGCGGGCTGGCTGGAAGGGGCGCTGAATGCGGCGTCGAGCAGCCACTTCGGCGCGCCGCTGGGCTACATCGGCCAGGGCGGCACGATCCCGCTGATGAGCATGCTGGGGCAGTCTTTCCCGAAGGCGCAGATGATGGTCTGCGGCGTGCTGGGCCCGAAGAGCAATGCGCATGGCCCGAATGAGTTCTTGCACGTGCCCTACGGCAAGAAGCTGACCGCCGCGGTGGCGCAGGTGATTGCAGCCTGCCCCTGAGCCGGGCGCGGGCGCTCAGGGGCCCGGGGTCAGGCCGCCGGCAGCCGCGCCTTCTGGCGCCCGGCTTTCCAGGCCCCGAAGAGCACGATGAGCCCGGGCACCAGGATCATCGACCAGATGATGACCGACAGATTCTTCTGCACCCAGGGCAGGTTGCCGAACAGGTAGCCGGCCAGCGTCAGGCCACACACCCACAGAATGGCGCCGCCCACGTTGTAGGCCGTGAACTTGCTGCGCGTCATTTCGCCGACGCCGGCGACAAAGGGCGCGAAGGTGCGCAAAAAGGGCATGAAGCGCGCCACCACGATGGTGACGCCGCCGTACCGTTCATAGAAGGCATGGGTACGGTCGAAAGCGTCGCGGTTGAACCAGCGCGAGTTCGGCCAGCCAAACACCTTGGGCCCGAAGTGGCGACCAATCGAGTAGTTGGTCTGGTCGCCCAGGATCGCCGCCGCGGTCAGCAGCGCCATCGACAGCGGCAGGCTGATCAGGCCCAGGCCGCACAGTGCGCCGACCACGAACAGCAGCGAATCGCCAGGCAAGAAGGGCATCACCACGAGCCCGGTCTCGACGAAGATGATCAGGAACAGCAGCGCGTAGACCCAGCCACCATAGGCCTGCACAAAGGCCGACAGATGGCGGTCCACGTGCAAGATGAAGTCGATGAGGCTGTAGACGATGTCCATGCGAGGGGCAAATTGTCAGTGCGCCACCGCGGCGGCAACGCCCCGCCGGCGCTTCAAAACGTGAAGCCCTGCTTCACTTGCGCCCCCGACAGCGGCTCCAGCAATCGCAGCAAAGGTTTCAGCGGACCGTAGCGCAGCGCCACCCGCGTGGCATAGCCCAGGAAGCGGGGCAGGTCCTGCGCGTAGCGCGGCTTGCCGTCGCGGTGCTTCAGGCGGCAGAAGATGCCCAGCACCTTCAGGTGCCGCTGCAGGCCCATCCATTCCAGTTCGCGCCAGTGCTGGCCAAAGTCGGCGTGCACCGGCAAGCCGGCCTTGCGCTGCAGTTCCCAGCCGCGCACGGCCCAGTCCAGTTCCTGCTCTTCGCTCCAGCTGATGAAGGCGTCGCGCAGCAGCGATGCGGTGTCGTAGGTGATGGGGCCGGACACCGCGTCCTGAAAGTCCAGCAGGCCGGGCAGGCCGCTGGCGTCTGCCGCCTGGCGGTTACCGCCAGCCGCCCCACGGTTACCGCCAGCCGCCTCACCGCTGTTGGGCGCCGGCAGCATCAGGTTGCGCGGCATCCAGTCGGCGTGCACGGCCGTTTGGGGCTGCTGCAGCGCGTTGTCCACCAGCAACTGGCAGGTGCGCTGCCAGACGGCCTGTTCCTTGTCACCCCAGCGGATGCCGAATTCCCGGCCCACGCACCATTCGGGAAACAGGTCCAGCTCGGTCTGCAGCAACTGGGCGCTGAACGGCGGCAGCTCACTGGCGGGCACGCGCCGCTGGAACTGCACCAGGGCCTGCAGCGCCTGCATCATCAGCGTGTGGGCGGTGGCGGTGTCGTCGCCCGCCTGCGCGGCCAGCAGGGCGTCCAGGTACAGGCTGTCGCCCAGGTCGGTGAGCAGCAAAAAACCGTGTTCCACGTCGGCCTGCAACACCCGCGGTGCGGGCAAGTTGGCCTGCTGCAGCAGTGCTGCCACGTGCACGAAGGGGCGCACATCCTCCAGCGGCGGCGGCGCGTCCATCACGATGTAGCTGGCACCACCGCCCTGCAGGCGCAGGTAGCGGCGAAAGCTGGCGTCGGCCGACGCGGGAGCCAGCGTCTGCGGCTGCAGCGCGTGCTCGGCGGTGATGCGCTGCAGCCAGCGTTCGAAATGCGCCAGGCGGGCGGGGTCGGGCCAATGGACGGTTGCTGACAAGGTGGCTGGCACGGTGGGTGGCACGGTGGGTGGCGGCGGTGGCCGCAGGCTGGGGGAAGAAGAAGCCCGGCGGGCAGACTGAAGAGTGGCCCGAAAGCAGCCAGTGGCCAGGAAGTGGCCAGTCAGGCAGGGATAATTCGATTTTACGAACCAGCCCGGGTTGCGTGCACTTGAGTCCCTGTTTGCCACGCCCATCCATGACCTTGCGGGTCGCAGCTGCTGCCATGCTGATCTTGTCGTGGGTCTTGCCGCTGATCTTGCCGCTGATCTTGCCGCAAGTCGTCCTGGCGCAGCCGGCGCCCCTGCCGCCGGGCCCGGCTGCGGCGCCGGCCGTGACGCCCGTTGGCGCGTCAGCCACTGCACCATCCGCGGGCCCCGTGCCGGCGCAGCCGATGCCGACGCTGCAGAGCAGCACCGAACTGGGCCCGCTGCCGCGCAACGAAGCCGCGCGCACGCTGCCCATCGTGCTGCGCGCGCGCAAGCTCAGCGGGCAGCTCGACCAGCAGGCGCTGGCCGAGGGCGACGTGGAGTTCCGTCGTGGTGGCGTGGTGATCCGTGCCGACGAGCTGAGCTACGACGCGCCGACCGATATCGCCCAGGCCCGCGGCCACGTGCGCATCAGCCGCGACGGGGCCGTCTACACCGGCCCGGCGCTGAGCGTGGGCGTGCAGAGTTTCGAGGGCAGCTTCATCGAACCGACCTTCGAGTTCCTGCAACTGGGTGCCGGCGGCCGTGCGCAGCGGCTGGACTTCCTGGGTCCGTCGAAAGCCCTTGCCACTGACGCGCGCTACACCAGTTGCCGCCCCGGCGACGCTGGCGCCCCCGGGCAAGAGCCGGCCTGGGAACTGCGCACGCGGCGCGTGCAGTTCGACACGGCAGCCAACGAAGGCGTGGCTGAAGGCGCCCGCCTGCGCTTTCTGGGCACCACCATCCTGGCGCTGCCGACGATGAGTTTTCCGCTCAGCGACGCGCGCAAATCGGGCTGGCTGCCGCCCTCGGTGAGCATCGACAACCGCAGCGGTGTCGAGCTGTCGATGCCGTACTACTGGAACCTGGCGCCCAACCGTGACCTGACGCTGGCACCGCGCCTGATCACGCGCCGCGGCGCCGGCCTGGACAGCGAGCTGCGCTACCTGGAGCCCACCTTCACCGGCGGCCTGGCGCTGGACTGGATACCCGACGACCGCGTGGCCGGCCGCACCCGCTACGGCGTGCAGTGGCAGCACGAACAACGGTTGCCCGGCGAACTGCAGTTCAATGCCGATGTGCTGCGCGTCAGCGACGACGATTGGTGGAAAGACTTTCCCAAGTCCAGCCGCAGTTTCACTTCACGCCTGTTGCCCAGCCGGTTGGGCGTGCAGCGCGCCTTTGATCTGGCGCGCGTCGAAGGGTCGGCTCAGTTCTATGCGCGCACCACCCAGTGGCAGGTGCTGCAGGCGGCCGACGCTTTCATCATCGCGCCCTATCAACGGGAACCCCAGATCGGCTTGCGCCTGAACGGGCGCCGCCAGGGCTTTGAAGCGAGCGTGGAGACCGAGTTCAACCGTTTCACGCTGCCCCCGGGCCAGGCTGCGAGCACGCAGCGCAGCGCAGGTGACCGCTGGCACGTGCTGGGCACCATCAGCCACCCCTGGCGCGAACCCGGCTGGTGGCTGGTGCCGCGCCTGAGCGTGAATGCCGCCACCTACAGCGGCACCCAGGCCACCAGCGTGGCCCTGCAGCCGCTGAACGGCGCGCGGCGTGTCATTCCCAGTTTCAGCATCGACGCCGGGCTCGAACTCGAGCGCAGCACCGAGGCCTTTGGCCGCGCGCTGCACCAGACGCTGGAGCCGCGGCTGCTGTACGTCAACACACCCTACCGCGCCCAGAGCCAGCTGCCCAACTACGACTCGGCGGCGAAAGACTTCAACTTTGTCTCCATCTACAGCGACAACACCTTCAGCGGCATCGACCGTGTGTCGGACGCGCACCAGCTGACCGCTGGCTTCACCACCCGGCTGGTGGACGCCAGGAGCGGCGCTGAAGCGCTGCGCGTGGGCCTGGTGCAGCGCTACCTGTTTCGCACGCAGCAGGTGGCGCCGCAGGCCGACGGCTCGCCCGATGGTCCGCCGCTGACGCAACGGTTCTCTGACGCGCTGCTGCTGGGCTCGACCAGTGTGTTTCCGGGCTGGACGCTGGACGCGGCCGCGCAGTACAGCCCCGACCTCAACCGATCGGTACGTTCCATCGTCGGCGTGCGTTACTCGCCGGGGCCTTTTCGCACCGTCAGCGCCACCTACCGGCTGGCGCGCGGGCTTTCGGAACAGCTGGAGCTGGGCTGGCAGTGGCCGCTCTTCGGCGGCGCCCCACCCACGCCCGGCGCCACGGCTGCGGCCGAGGCGCCCCGCCTGGGGGGGCGGGGGGCGGCGGCGACGGCGCGCTGCACCGGCACCTGGTACGGCGTGGGCCGCGTCAACTACAGCCTGAAGGACCGCCGCATCACCGATTCGGTGCTGGGGGTGGAATACGACGCGGGCTGCTGGATCGGCCGCTTCGTGGCCGAGCAACAGTCCACCGGCCGCAGCGAAGCCACCACGCGCTATCTCATCCAGCTGGAGCTGGTGGGCCTGTCGCGGCTGGGTTCCAACCCGCTGAAGGTCTTGAAGGACAATGTCCCGGGCTACCAGCTGTTGCGCGACGACCGCGGCAATGCCGACAACCTGCGCACGGACCGGTCCACCTTGTCACCGTTTTATGAATGAAAGCAAAGCCCTTATGCACAAACCCGTTGTGCACGATGCAGTGATCCCGGTGATCCCGGTGACCCCGCGCCGCGCGGGCGCAGCCGTGCGGGTCGCGTGCGTGGCGTTGGCTGCGCTGGCCGCCAGCCCTTGGGCGGCGGCGCAGGGGAGCAACGACATTCGCAACGACAGCCGCAACCCCCGCAACGGTGACTACATCGCCGCGGTCGTGAACCAGGAACTGGTCACCGCAGGCGAGGTCGAGCGCCGGCTCGAGCGCGCACTGGCCGAAGCCAGCCGCGCCGGTGGCCGCGCACCGAACGCGGACGACCTGCGTCGTCAGGCGCTCGACTCGCTGATCGAAGAGCGCGCCATCATTACCAGCGCCCGTGAAGTGGGCATGAAGGTGGACGAAGCCGAGCTCGACCGTGCCGTGCAGAGCATCGCCGCGCAGAACCAGGTGACGATCGAGGTGTTGCGCCAAAGGCTGCGCGCCGACGGCATCGAGTACGCGCGCTTTCGCGCCAACCTGCGCGACCAGATCATGATCGAGCGGCTGCGCGAGCGCGAGGTCTACAACCGCATCAAGATTAGCGAAGAAGACATCGACCGCGTGCTCGATGAGCAGCGCAGCGCGGCTGCAGCCAATGCCGAGGTCAATCTGGCGCAGATTCTGGTGACCGTGCCCGAAGGTGCCGATCCGGCCACGTTGGCGGCACGCAGGCAGCGCGCTGAAGAAGCGCTGGCGCGGGTGCGCGGTGGCGAGGCCTTCGAGGCCGTGGCGCGCGAGCTGTCGGAAGACGGTAACCGCGACAAGGGAGGCGAGATCGGCCTGCGACCGACATCGCGTTTGCCCGATGTGTTCGTCGAAGCCGCGCAGGCCATCAAGCAGGGCGAAATCTCCGCCCAGCTGCTGCGAACAGGCGCCGGCTTTCACATCCTGAAGGTGCTGGAACGGAAGGAAGCTGCGCTGGGCCGCATCACGCAGACGCGCGCCCGGCACGTGTTGCTGCGCACCTCGCCGCAGCTCACTGCTGAAGTGGCGAGCAAGCGGCTGGGCGAATACAAGCGCGAAATCGAGAGCAAGCAGCGCAGTTTCGAAGACGTGGCGCGCCAGCACAGCGAAGACGGCAGCGCCGCCAGCGGTGGCGACCTGGGCTGGTTCAGCCCCGGCACCATGGTGCCGGAATTCGAAGCCGCGATGAACCCGCTGCCCGCCGGCGGTTTGTCCGAACCCGTGGTGTCGCGTTTTGGCGTGCACCTGATCCAGGTGCTGGAGCGGCGCGAGGTGAACCTCGAAACCAAGCAGTTGCGGGAACAGGCGCGCAACGTGTTGCGTGAGCAGAAGTTCGAACAGGCTTATCTGGACTGGGCCAAGGAACTGCGCGCCAAGGCTTACATCGAGATGCGCGAGCCGCCGACGTGAAGGCCGCCCGCGGCGCAGCGGGTGGCCGCGTTTTTTCTGCCCGCCCGGCTGCGGCTGTCCGCAGCACCGACCGTGTTTCCACCGCCGGCCACTTGCCGCGCAAGCGCTTCGGCCAGCACTTTCTGGTCGACATCGGGCTCATCGACCAGATCGTGCGCGCCATCGACCCCCGGCCCGGCCAGCCGCTGGTGGAAATCGGCCCCGGGCTGGGCGCGCTGACGCTGCCGCTGCTTCAGCAATGCCAGCAGCTCACCGTGATCGAGCTCGACCGCGACCTGGCGCAGCGCCTGCGCCGCCAAAGCGGGCTGACGGTGGTGGAAGCCGACGTGCTGAAGGTGGACTTCGAGGCGCTCAGCCGCGACTGGCCCTTGGCGCCCGACGCGTCGTCCCCTGAGCAGCACCCGCTGTTACGGGTGGTGGGCAACCTGCCCTACAACATCTCCACGCCGATCCTGTTTCACCTGCTGGCTGCAGCGCATGTGGTGCAGGACCAGCACTTCATGCTGCAAAAAGAGGTGGTGGAACGTATGGCGGCCAGCCCGGGCTGCAAGGACTACGGCCGCCTGTCGGTGATGCTGCAGTGGCGTTACCGCATCGAACACGTGCTGGACGTGCCGCCCGAGGCCTTCGACCCGCCGCCGCGGGTGGATTCGGCCGTCGTGCGCATGGTGCCGCTGCCGGCGGCGCAGGCTGCTGCGGTGGACGCGGCGCGGCTGGGCGAACTGGTGGCCTGTGCCTTCTCGCAGCGGCGCAAGATCTTGCGCCACACACTGGGGCAGTGGATCGAAAGGCAGGGCCTGCAGACGGCGTTCGACCTGCAAAGGCGGGCCGAGGAAGTGCCGGTGGATGAGTACCTGGCGCTGGCGCGGCTGG
>JBBQMM010000125.1:0-10285 GCA_038328935.1 Burkholderiales bacterium | reverse complement strand
CGCGCGAAGGTGACGGCGTCAACACCCGGACCAGAATGCTGCCGCCCGGGACGTCCAGCATGATGTCTTCGGATGCCATCGCTGGCCCTGGCCCAGCACCTACGCACTGGGCAAGCTGGACGACCGCGGCCGCATGTTCGTGAAGCCCGGCGACCCGGTTTATGAAGGCATGATCGTCGGCATTCACAGCCGCGACAACGACCTGGTGGTGAACGCCACGCGCACCAAGCAGCTGACCAACTTCCGCGTCAGCGGCAAAGAAGACGCCATCAAGGTCACGCCGCCCATTGACGTCACGCTGGAATACGCAGTGGAATTCATCGACGACGACGAGCTGGTCGAAATCACGCCCAAGAGCGTGCGGGTGCGCAAGCGGCACCTGACTGAACACGACCGCAAACGCGCGGGTCGCAGCTAGGCGTGATGGGGCGTGAATCGGCATGACCCACCGCCGCGCCGTCTGGCTGATGGTGCTGGCTGCCAGCATGTGGAGCATCGCCGGCGTCGTCACCCGGCAGCTGGAAGCGACACGCAGCTTTGAGCTGACTTTCTGGCGCAGCGCCTTCAATGCGCTGGCTTTGGTGGCGCTGCTGTCGTGGCTTCGTGGGCCGCGCGTGCTGTGGGCGTCCATCGCAGGCGGTGGACGCGCGCTGTGGGTTTCCGGCGTGTGCTGGTGCGTGATGTTCACCGCCTTCATGATCGCGCTGACCATGACCACCGTGGCCAATGTGCTGGTGACCATGGCGGTGGGCCCGCTGCTCACCGCGCTGATGTCGCGCGCGCTGCTGGGCCATCGCCTGGCCGCCCGCACCTGGGCCGCCATCGCGCTGGCCGGCGTGGGCATTGCGTGGATGTACGGCCATGAATTCGCGTCGGGCGACAGCCGCCATTTGCTGGGCACCGCGGTGGCCCTGGCGGTGCCGGTGGCTGCCGCTATCAACTGGACACTGCTGCAGCATCTGAAGGGCCAGGAAGGTGGCGGCGCCGACATGCTGCCTGCCGTGCTGGTGGGCGCGCTGCTGAGTGCGCTGATCACGCTGCCGTTGGCCTGGCCGCTGCAGGCGTCGACGCACGACATGAGCCTGCTGGCGCTGCTCGGCGTGGTGCAATTGGCCGTGCCTTGCTTGATCGCGGTGGCGGCAGCCCGTGTGTTGCCGGGGCCGGAGATTGCACTGTTGTCGCTGCTCGAGGTCTTGCTGGGTGTGGCCTGGGCGTGGTTGGGCGCTGGCGAAACGCCGACCGGCGCCGTGCTGTCTGGCGCAGCGCTGGTATTGGTGGCATTGGCAGGCAACGAGGCTTTGGCGCTGCATCAGCAGCGCGGTGGGGCACGCTCCCGCCTCCTGGGTGCCGGAGCCCGGCGCGAATAGCGGGCGGGCAAGTGCGACCGCGCGTGGCTGACACTGCGCTGCGCTGGTTTGCGCTGCGCCAGCTGCCACCCCTTCAGGCGCTGGCCGGCGCGCCGCCGGCGCCTGCTGCGGCGCCCGGCCGCTGCAGCAACGGCGTGTCGTGTGCGATCAGCAAGCGCTCGCCGGCTTCAATGATGAAGTAGCGAAAAGCCTCGGCCGCGGGTGACAACACCTTGCTTTGCAGGTGCACCACGTTCCAGGTCCGCATCAGCGGTGTGCCTGCTATGTCCAGCAGGCTCAGCAGGCCGCAGCGCAGTTCCAGACCCAGCGTGTGCAGCGATAAAAAGCTGACGCCCATGCCGGCCATCACCGCTTGCTTGATGGTCTCGTTGCTGCTCATCTCCATCGTTATCTGTGGTTCGAAGCGGTGTTCGCTGAAGAATTTCTGCATTGCCGTGCGCGTGCCCGAGCCCTGCTCGCGCACGATGAAAGGGTAGTGAATCAGCGCCTCTACGGGGGTATGGCCGATGGCCAGCAGCGGGTGGTCGGGCGGGCAGACAAACACCATCGGGTGCGCGGCAAAGGCCTCGGCGCGGGTGGCCAGTTCCTTCGGCGGACGGCCCATCACCGACAGGTCCACATCGCCGGCCTGCATCCGCGCCACCAGTTGCTCGCGGTTGCCTGCCACCACCAGCCGCACGTCGATGCCCGGATGGTCTTTCTTGAAGTCGGCCAACAGCCGCGGCACGAAATACTTGGCCGTGCTGACCATACCCACCGTCAGCAGCCCGTGGTCCAGGCGCTTGAAGCGAGCCATGCCGTTTTCGGCGTCACGCAGCGTGGCCAACAGCCGCCTGGCATGCACCAGGAAATATTCGCCCGCAGTGGACAGGCTCATCTGCCGGCCCCGGCGGTCGAAAAGCGGCAAGCCCACCTGTGACTCGATCTCCTTGATCTGCATCGACACCGCAGGCGGTGTCAGGTGCAGCGCTTCGGCGGCACGCGTCACACTGCCCAGATGGGCCACTTCTACAAAAACCTTCAGCTGACGAAACGTGATATTCATTCAGTAAAACCTTAACTGAAAGCAAACTATATCTGACTGTTAATTAACTCGTGCCGCTTCTATCCTTGTGTTGGTCAAGCCCGAACCCACCCGCCCGACGTTGTCCAGCAAGTCAAGGAGACTCCGTGAACCAGCCCGCAGCAGCCACCCTGGCGAACAGCCCCGACCAGATCACCGACAAGAAGAAGCGCTACAGCGCCGGTGTCTTGAAGTACCGCCAGATGGGCTACTGGGACGCCGACTACGTGCCCAAGGACACCGACACCATCTGTCTGTTCCGCATCACGCCGCAAGAAGGTGTGGACCCGGTGGAAGCCGCCGCCGCTGTGGCTGGTGAGAGCAGCACCGCCACCTGGACCGTGGTGTGGACCGACCGCCTGACGGCCTGCGACAGCTACCGCGCCAAGGCCTACAAGGTGGAACCCGTGCCCGGCAGAAACGGGGAAAACACAGGCCAGTACTTTGCCTGGGTGGCCTACGACATCATCTTGTTTGAGGAAGGCTCGATCGCCAACATGACGGCCAGCCTGATCGGCAACGTCTTCAGCTTCAAGCCTTTGAAGGCGGCGCGGCTGGAAGACATCCGCGTGCCGGTGGCCTACCTGAAAACCTTCAAGGGCCCACCGACAGGGCTGGTGGTGGAACGCGAACGCCTGGACAAGTTCGGCCGCCCGCTGCTGGGCGCCACCACCAAGCCCAAGCTGGGCCTGTCGGGCCGCAACTACGGCCGCGTGGTCTACGAGGGCCTGAAGGGCGGCCTGGACTTCATGAAAGACGACGAGAACATCAACTCGCAGCCCTTCATGCACTGGCGCGACCGCTTCCTGTACGTGATGGACGCGGTGAACAAGGCCAGCGCCGCCACCGGCGAAGTCAAGGGCAGCTATCTGAACGTCACTGCCGGCACGATGGAAGAGATGTACCGCCGCGCGGACTTCGCCAAGGAACTGGGCAGCGTGATCGTGATGGTGGACCTGGTGATCGGCTACACCGCCATCCAGAGCATGGCCGAATGGTGCCGTGCCAACGACATGATCATGCACATGCACCGCGCGGGCCATGGCACCTACACGCGGCAGAAGAACCATGGCGTGAGCTTTCGCGTCATCGCCAAATGGCTGCGCATGGCCGGCTGCGACCACCTGCATACCGGCACCGCGGTGGGCAAGCTCGAAGGCGACCCGATGACGGTGCAGGGCTACTACAACGTCTGCCGCGACAGCTACACCAAGCAAGACCTGCCGCGCGGCCTGTTCTTCGACCAGGACTGGGCCGACCTGAAGAAGGTGATGCCGGTGGCCAGCGGCGGCATCCACGCGGGCCAGATGCACCAGTTGATCCACCTGTTCGGCGACGACGTGGTGCTGCAGTTCGGCGGTGGCACCATCGGCCACCCAGCCGGCATACAGGCCGGCGCGGTGGCCAACCGGGTGGCGCTGGAATGCATGGTGAAAGCGCGCAACGAAGGCAAGGACATCCTCAACGAGGGACCGGACATCCTGCGCAAGGCCGCAAACAGTTGCACGCCACTGCAACAGGCGCTCGACACCTGGGGCGACATCAGCTTCAACTTCGCGCCCACCGACACCAGCGACTACGCCGTCACGCCTGCCGTGGCCTGAAGCACAGCGCAACCACCGGAGAATCAGACCATGATGACCAACCCCACCGGCCGCATCACCCAGGGCCAGTTCAGTTTTCTGCCCGACCTGAGCGACGCAGAAATTGCAATGCAGATCGATTACGGCCTGGGCAAGGGCTATGCCTGGAGCGTGGAGTACACCGACGACCCCCACCCGCGCAACACCTACTGGGAAATGTTCGGCATGCCCATGTTCGACCTGCAGGACGCCGCGGGTGTGCTGCTGGAAGTGAACCAGTGTCGCGAGACTTTTCCCAGCCACTACATCCGGCTGATGGCGTTCGACAGCACGCGGGGTGTTGAAACCATCGCCATGAGTTTCATCGTCAACCGCCCCGCGCAGGAGCCTGGTTTCGGCCTCGCGCGCACCGAAGTCAACGGCCGCACCATGCGCTATCGGATCAGCAGCTACGCCACCGACAAGCCCGAAGGCCAGAGGTATTGACCCCCCCGAAGCGGCTGCGCCTTCGCAGGCATGAAACAGTCCCCCGGACTGTTTCAAGTCCGGCTCAGCCCCCCCCAGGGGGGCGCAGCTGACGGCCCGGCGAAGCCGGCTCCGTGGCTGCCACTGGAAGCGATCACCGCAAGATTCATGACTTCGATATGACCATCTACCGCATTGCCCCCAGCATCCTGTCCGCCGACTTCGCCCGCCTGGGCGACGAGGTGCGCCACGTCATCGAAGCCGGCGCCGACTGGATTCACTTCGACGTGATGGACAACCACTACGTGCCCAACCTGAGCTTCGGACCCATGGTGTGCCAGGCGCTGCGCAAGCACAGCAGTGTGCCCATCGACGTGCACCTGATGGTGCAGCCGGTGGACGATCTGGCGCAGGCCTTCTGCAAGGCCGGTGCCGACCTGGTGAGTTTTCACCCCGAGGCCAGCGCCCATGTGGACTGCACGCTGCAGCTCATCAAGGCCGAAGGCAAGCTAGCAGGCCTGGCCTTCAACCCGGGCACGCCGCTGGACGTGCTGGAGTGGGTGATCGACAAGGTGGACCTGGTGCTGATCATGAGCGTCAACCCCGGCTTTGGCGGCCAAAGCTTTATCGACAGCGCGCTGCGCAAGATCGAGCAGGCCAGAAAACTGATCGAGCAAACCGGCCGCGACATCCGACTGGAAGTGGACGGCGGCATCAAGGTCGACAACATCCGCCGCGTGGCCGACGCCGGAGCCGACACCTTCGTCGCCGGCAGCGCCATCTTCAACCAGCCCGACTACGCCGCGGTGATGCGCGCCCTGCGTGGCGAGCTGGCGGGCGGCGCGCAGGCGCTGCCGCGTGCAGACTGAACCGCCGCTGCACAGCATTCGAACCGCACCTGCGCAGCACCTGAGCACACCGCATCATGAGCACCTTGTCCTACGCCATACCGGGCTCGAAGCCGCCCGCCGTACCAGACGCTGCAACCGCTGCAACGGCAGCTGCTGACCCCGCCGGCGCCGCTGCCGGCACCGCGCGCACAGTGGCCGGCGTGTTGCGCGTCAGCCTGGTCGAGCCCGTGTTGCAAGTGCTGGTCGATGAGCTGGTGGGCCTGGCGCCCGTGAAGCAGCGCATCCGCGATATTGCGGCACTGCTGGTCATCGACCGGCTGCGCCTGGGCGTAGGCCTGCAGGCGCAGGCGCCCAGTCTGCACATGTGCTTCACGGGCAACCCCGGCACCGGCAAGACCACGGTGGCCATGCGCATGGCGCAAATCTTGCATCGCCGGGGCTATTGCAGAAAGGGGCATCTCGTGGCGGTGACACGAGACGACCTGGTGGGCCAGTACATCGGACACACGGCACCGAAAACCAAAGAGGTGTTGAAAAAGGCGATGGGTGGGGTGCTGTTCATCGACGAGGCCTACTACCTCTACAAGCCTGAGAACGAGCGCGACTACGGGCAGGAGTCCATCGAGATCCTGCTGCAGGTGATGGAAAACCAGCGCGACGATCTGGTGGTCATCCTGGCGGGCTACAAAGACCGTATGAACACGTTTTTTCAGAGCAACCCCGGCATGAGCAGCCGCATTGCGCACCACATCGAGTTTCCCGACTACAGCGCTGGCGAGCTGGGCCAGATCGCGCAGCGCATGCTGCAGCAGATGAACTACCGCTTTGGCGACGGCACGGCGGAGGTGTTTGACGACTACCTGGCGCGTCGGCTGCAGCAACCACACTTTGCAAATGCCAGAAGTGTGCGCAACGCACTGGACCGTGCCCGCCTGCGCCAGGCCAGCCGTTTGTTTGTCGACCGCGAGCGTGAACTGACGCGCGAAGACCTCATCACGCTGCAGCCGGCCGACCTGCTGGCCAGCCGGGTCTTTGCGCAGCCATGAAGCCGATGCAGGTCCGCGCCCTCGCATTCCTCCTTCGTAGCGAAAGCCCACCATGCCCTTGTCACACCGCTCGACACTCACCCGCTACCTGATCGAAGAGCGCCGCCGCTTTCCGGGTGCCAGCGGAGAGTTGAACGCGCTCATCCTGGACATCTCGCTGGCCTGCAAGGCCATCGCCCGCATCGTTGCTTTCGGTGAGCTGAGCGACAGCCTGGGGGCCGCGACCACATTGCCGTCGGGCGGCGACGTCAACGTACAGGGCGAGGTGCAAAAGCCACTCGATGTGCTGAGCAACCAGATCTTCATCCGCATGAACGAGTGGAACGGCCACCTCGCCGGCATGGCCAGCGAAGAGATGGACGAGCCGGCCCAGATACCCGAGGCTTACCCGCGCGGCAAGTACCTGCTGGTGTTCGACCCCTTGGACGGCAGCAGCAACATCGACGTCAACGTCTCGGTGGGCAGCATCTTTTCCATCCTGCGTGCGCCGCAGGAAGTGATCGACAGCGGGCGCGACGTGGTGGCGGCCGACTTCTTCCAGCCCGGCACCCAGCAGGTGGCCGCCGGCTACGCCATCTACGGACCTACCACGCAGATGGTGCTGACGGTGGGCAACGGCGTGGCCGGCTTCACGCTGAACCCCAATCTGGGCGAATTTGTGCTGACGCACAACCACATCAGCGTGCCGCCCGATACGCACGAATTTGCCATCAACAGCAGCAACAGCCGCTTCTGGGAGCCGCCCGTTAAACGCTACGTGGACGAATGCCTGGCCGGCAAAACGGGCCTGCGTGGCAAAGACTTCAACATGCGCTGGATTGCCAGCATGGTGGCTGAGGCGCACCGCATCCTCATGCGCGGCGGCGTGTTCATGTACCCACGCGACACCAAAGACAACACCAAGCCGGGCCGGCTGCGCTTGCTGTACGAGGCCAACCCGATCGGCATGGTGATGGAACAAGCCGGTGGCCGCGCCAGCACCGGGCGGCAGGCCGTGCTGACCGTCCAACCCAGCAGCCTGCATCAGCGCATCGGCCTGGTTTTCGGCAGCAAGAACGAGGTGGAACGTATCGAGCGCTACCACCAGGAGACGGTAGCGCCCGACAGCTACTCGCCGCTGTTTGCCGTGCGCAGCCTGTTCAGGGATTGAGCCATGCCCGGAGCAGCCTGCGGCCGCCCGATGAAGACAACATCCAACTGAAAGAGCGCCATGTCAGAACGCCACCCCATCATCGCCATCACCGGCTCCAGCGGCGCCGGCACCAGTTCGGTCACGCGCACGTTTGAAAACATCTTCAGGCGCGAAGACGTCGAGGCCGCCGTCATCGAAGGCGACAGCTTTCACCGCTTCGACCGCAAGGAAATGCGGGCTCGCCAGACCGCGGCTGAAGAAGAGGGCAACACCCATTTCAGCCACTTCGGCCCCGAGAACAACCTGTTTCCCGAACTGGAGCAGCTTTTCAGCAGCTACAGCCGAAGCGGTACCGGCCAGCGCCGCAAGTACCTGCACGACCTCGCGGAAGCCGCACCGTACCAACAGGAGCCCGGAACCTTCACGCCCTGGGAGGCTGTGCCCGAAGGCACCGACATGCTGTTCTACGAAGGCCTTCACGGCGGCGTGGTGACGCCCGAGCTGAACATCGCACGCCACCCCGATTTGCTGATCGGCGTGGTGCCGGTCATCAACCTGGAGTGGATACAAAAACTCTACCGGGACAAGAACGTGCGCGGCTACAGCACCGAAGCGGTGACCGACACCATCTTGCGTCGCATGCCCGACTACGTGAACTACATCTGCCCGCAGTTCAACCACACGCACGTGAACTTCCAACGCGTGCCGGTGGTGGACACCAGCAACCCCTTCATTGCGCGCGACATTCCCAGCGCCGACGAGAGCATCTGCGTGATCCGCTTTGCCAAGCCCAAGGGCATCGACTTCCCCTACCTGCTCAGCATGATCAACGACGCCTGGATGAGCCGCGCCAACACCGTGGTGGTGCCCGGCGGCAAGATGGAACTGGCGATGCAGCTGATCTTCACGCCCTTCATCTGGCGCATGATGGAACGGCGCAAGCGCGCGCTGGCGCTTTGATGGGCACCGTCACCACCACCATCTCCGCCGCTGCCAGCAAACCGGCGCTCCGCGCGCCTTGAACGGGAGGCACGCACGATGACCACGCCTGAACTGCAAGCCCTGCTCTGGGACGTGGACGGCACGCTGGCCGAGACAGAGCGCGACGGCCACCGCGTGGCCTTCAATCGCGCGTTCGAAGCCATGAACCTGCCCTGGCGTTGGGACGAAGCCCGGTACGGCGAGTTGTTGCGCATCACCGGCGGGCGGGAGCGCCTGCTGGCCGACATGGCGCAACGCACCGATGCACCCGGCCACTTGAGCGAGCGAGAGCAATTGGCTGCTCAACTGCACGCCATCAAGAACCGGCACTACGCGGAGATCGTTGCCACCGCCCGATTGCCTTTGCGCCCCGGTGTGCGGGAACTGATGGATGAAGCGGCCGCCGCCGGCATGCGCCAGGCCATCACCACCACCACCAGCCGCAGCAATATGGATGCGCTGCTGCGCGTGCACCTGGGCGCTGACTGGGAGCATCGCTTCGCCGCGGTGGTTTGTGGCGAAGACGTGCGGCACAAGAAGCCCGACCCGGAAGTGTTCGTGCAAGCCCTGCGGCAGATGGGCCTGTCGCCGCTGCAGGCGCTGGCGCTCGAGGACTCCCCCGGTGGCGTGACCGCTGCACGTGCAGCAGGCGTACCGGTGGTGGTCACGCGCAGCGTTTATTTCGAAGATGCACCGCTCGAAGACGCCATCGCCATCGGTCCCGGGCTGCACACGCGCCAGGGCTGGCAGCCGGCTTTGCGCGCTGCGCCCGGTCGCGTGACGCTGGACGATCTTGTCGCCTGGCGAGTCGGTTTCGAGTCGGTGTCGCAATTCGGCTGACGGGTTCCCAGGCTCCTAGGGTCAGCCCGGGTCTGAGCCCCGTTACCAGCCCCTAGCATCGGCTTGGGCTGCACCGTAGACAGCCAGGGAGCATGCCGCGTGAAACAGCTGTCGGGTCTGGACGCCACCTTTCTGTATCTCGAAACCCCGCAAATGCCCATGCACGTGGGCGCCTTGCACGTGTTTGAGCTGCCCGCCGGCAGCAAAGGCCGCTTCGTCACGGCCTTGCGCAAGCACATGGAAGATCGCCTGCCGGTGGCGCCGGTATTGCGTCGCCGGCTGTGGTGGATGCCGTTGAACATGGCCAATCCGGCATGGGTGGATGCGGTGCCCGACCTCAAGCAGCACATCGTCGAGATCAAGCTGCCCCCGTCGGCCCGCCTGGGCGACGGCATGGCCGCGCTGGAGGCCGAGGTCGCCCGCCTGCACGCGGTGCTGCTCGACCGCGAAAAGCCGCTGTGGAAATTCCACGTCTTCGAAGGGCTGGCGCCGGCTGCCAACGGCAACAAGCGCGTCGGCCTGTACTCGCAGTTGCACCACGCGGCGGTGGACGGCCAGGCCGCGGTGGCGCTGGCCAATGCCATCATGGACCTGTCGCCAGAGCCGCGCAGCATCGACACCAGGCCCAGCACACGCACCAAGGTTTTCAAGCTCGACATGACCGAGATGTTGCGTGGCGTGATCGGCTCGCAGGCACAAAAGGTGGCCGAGATCGTGCGCAACCTGCCGGCCACCGTGGGCACGTTGAAGAATGCGGCTTCACAGGTGGTGGGCAACTCGTCGCTGCTGGGGGGCGACAAGAAGAGGGCCAGCAACCTGACCCTGGCACCACGCACGGTGCTGAACGTGTCAGTCACCACCGGCCGGGCCTACGCCACCGCGGCGCTGCCGCTGCCGCAACTGAAATTGCTGGCGCGCGCGCATGGCGCCACGTTGAACGACATGGTGCTGATGCTG
>JBBQMM010000124.1:0-10286 GCA_038328935.1 Burkholderiales bacterium | reverse complement strand
TACCTCTGCGGCGTGCTGCTGCAGCCCCGCGAAGTAACGGTGGCCCAGTGGTGGCCCACGGTGCTGGACGTGGACAGCCGCGCCACGCCCGACAACGCCGCCACGCGTGAACTGCAACAACTGGTCTTGCGCCGCCACGGCGAGCTGAACCGTGCCATCGGCGAGCGGCAATGGTTCGACCCCTGGATCTTTGCCAGCGACGATGAAGCCGGCTCGCCTGCGCCTGCAGACGACGCAGACCCCGAGGCCGAGGCTGAGGCCGATCCCGATGCCGACCCCGATCCCGGTGACGCGGCGCAGGCCGTGCTGCCCTGGGTGGCCGGCTTCGCTGCCGCGATGGAGCATTTTCCGCAGCTGATGGCGATGGACGACGGCGAGCTGGTGGAGCCGATGGCGCTGCTCTTCATGCACTTCGACCCGGATGACCTGGAAGACGCCGACGCCTTGCTGGCGATGATCGAGACCCTGGAGCCGCCTGCGGACCTGGCTGAAGCGGTGCAAGACATCGTGCGAGCGCTGATGCTGATGGCCGACGTGACCCGGCCTCGGCGCCAGGCCGAGCTGCGGCCCGCCGCACACCGACCGAGTCGACCCACCCGGCCGACCCGGCCCAGCGGACCTGGCGGCGCCAGGCCCGGACCGCCCAACCGCACCACGAGGAAACCCCGATGACTGCAACGATGAACGCGCCGATGAACTCAGCAACCATTGCCAGCCACCCACGCGCCAGCGTCATTCGTCCGCGCCGATGCAGCGGGGTCGCCAGCGCGCCGACAGCCCTGTTCCTGGCCGTGCTGGTGTCGCTGGCCTGCCTGGCTGGCGCCTCGCAAGCCGCAGACACCACCCCGATGGAAGCACCGGCCCCCCGCGCCGCGGCCAACCCGCTGGCCGCTGCCCAGGCGCACATCAAGGCCAAGAGCTGGGGTGCGGCCATTGCGGAGCTCAGGCGCGCCGACATGCCGGTGAATGCCGACTGGAACAACCTGATGGGCTACGCCCAGCGCAAGCAGACGCCGCCCGATCTGGTGGCGGCGCAGCGCTATTACGACAACGCGTTGCGCATCAATCCGCAACACCAGGGCGCACTGGAATACGCCGGCGAGTTGGCGCTGATGAAGGGCGATCTGGCCACCGCCGAGAAACACCTGGCCACGCTGTCCAGGTTGTGCAGCTCGCCCTGCGAGCCTCTGGACGACCTGAAGCAGGCCGTGGCGCGACACAAGGCCGGCGGCAAGAACTGAGGCGAGAGCGCGATTTCACGCGCACGAACTGAGGCGGGACGTGCAAGTCCGGAAGGACTTGAACGCCAGCCGAAGGCGAGAGCGCGATTTCACGCGCACGAGCTGAGCGCCGGCTCGGCCGACACCGGATGAGGCGCGGCTCAGGGCACGTTGCGGGCGCCCTTCTTGCGCGCCCCGAACACCCGCTGCGCGTGCAGGCCCAGCCCCTGTGCGACGCTGGCGAAACGGTCACCGCGCACCTGCTGCGCGCACTTGAAGCCGTCGGCGATGCGGTCCACCAGCGGCTGCAGGCCGGTGGAACCCCCGGTGAAGAACAACACGTCGACGGCCTCGGGCCGCACGCCGGCGCGGTGCACGGTCTCCTGCGCCGCGGCCACGATGCGCGCCAGGTCGGCTTCCAGCGCCTGCGCCGCTTGCGCCGCCTGCAGGCTGCTGCCCAGGCCCCACTCCAGCGCATGCAGCTCGATCGTGGCCTGGCCCTGCATCGCGACGTCGATCTTGGCCTGCTCGGCCGCGGCGGCCAGCGCATGGCCCAGCCGCTGCTGCACCGTGACCATCAGCCGGGCATGGTGCTCCGGGCGCGCGTACCAGCTCTTCATGCCACGCAAGTCGGCCAGCCGGGCCGGCGCATAGACGGTATTGATGAGGTGCCAGGTGGCCAGATCGAAGTACACGCCGCTGGGCACTTCGCGCGCTGTTTCACCCGACCGGGCCGGGCGCAGGCTTCCATAGCCCAGCAGAGGAAGGATGGCCTGAAGCTCGATGTGGCGGTCGAAGTCGGTGCCGGCCACGTGCAGGCCGTGGTTGGCCAGCACGTCGTCGCGCCGCTCGGCCCGGTTGCGCCGCTGCGGCCCCACGCGCACGACCGAGAAGTCAGAGGTGCCGCCGCCGATGTCGGCCACCAGCACGATCTGCTCAGCGGCGCCTTGCGGCATGCGCATCTCGTAGTCCAGCGCGGCCGCAATGGGCTCGTACTGGAACACGATATCCGTGAAGCCCAGCGCCTTGGCGGCTGTCATCAGCGCGTCCTGCGCTTGCTGGTCGCGCTCGGGCTCGTCGTCGACGAAGAACACCGGCCGGCCCAGCACCACGCGCTTGAGCTCGCGCCCGGCGCTGGCTTCGGCACGTGCCTTCAGGTGCTGCAGATACGCGGTGACGACGTCGCGGTAGCGCACCGCGCGGCCGGCCCCGATGTCGGTGCGCTGGTCGAGCAGGCTGGAGCCGAGGATGCTTTTCATCGAGCGCATCAGTCGCCCGTCCTGGCCGTCGACATACGCGGCCAGCGCAGCGCGGCCGTAAAGCCGCTCGGCTTCCAGTTGGTGAGCCGGCGTCTCGGCCCGGTAGAAGACGGCCGTGGGCATCGTGGGATGGCCCGGCTCAAGCTCGACCAGGCTCACGGCAGCGGCGCCTGAAGTGCCCCCCGCATGCGGGCGCCACAACGCCACCGCCGAATTGGAAGTGCCGAAGTCAACGGCCATGTAGTCAACGGCCATGCAGGCGTCGGCCGTGCGGTCGTCGGTTATGCGGTCGTCGGTTATGGGGTCGTCGGCCATGCGGTCGTCGGCAAGGTGTTCGTCGGCAGCGTGGGAGTTCAGGGCGTGGTCTTTTCGGGGCATCAGGGGCGAAGGACTGGACTTGCCAGCCTCACTTGTCGAATGACTGGGCGAAAGACTGAACAAAAGGCGTGTGGTGTCCAAGCCACCACCCCCCACGAAACAGGGGCGCGATTCTAGCGCCGCAACAACACGGTTTCAGACGCCTTCGCTATCGTGTGAACTGAGGCACGGCGGGCCTGCTTTTCTGGCGGCGCGCCAGGGCTTGTAGGGCCAGACTGTGGCGCTTGGACTTCAGGGCAAGGCGGGGTACAGATCATGAACAAGGCCGACCAATCGAATCGCTGGTTTTCTGCATGGCGCACCACGCCGCGGCCGCAGGAAGACGACCCCGCCGACATGGGCACTGCTTTTGGCCTGGACCTGAGCCTCAACAGCCTGCACCCCGGAACATCGCCGGCACCCCCTGCACGGCCGGCCAGATGGACATCACGGCTGGCGCTGTGGCGCAAGCCGGCGCTTTGATCGCTGGCTGCGGCGACGAGTTCGCGCGCCAGCGGTAGCTGGGCAGGAAGATTGTCTGGCTGGCTGGCCGGCAGCTGCACCGGAGGAACCGATACGTTTGGCTTGTCCGGCTTTACCGATCAGTCGCGAAGTTACTGAACCGTTCAAATTTCCAACGGGGCGTCTAGAATGCGCCGATGGGCAAGCCTTCATTCCGGGAACAGGTGCTTCGCGTGCGCGAAGACGCCATCATCGTCGCCGTCAACCGGCTGCTGGCCGACAAGGGCTTCGATCTGATGACGGTGGACGAGGTGGCCGGCGAAGTGGGCATCGCCAAGGCCAGCCTGTACAAACACTTTGCGTCCAAAGAGGCGCTGGCTGCTGCGGCCATGGTGCGGCTGATGCAGCGCACGCTGGCGCAAACCGATCACCTCAGCGCGCGCAGCGAGCTCAGCGCGTTCGAGCGCGTGCAGCTGCTCACGCGCTGGGCGCTGGAAGTGCAATTGGCGGGCGAAATGCCGGTGCTGCCGTCACAGAACTCGAGCCTGCGCGCCGAACTGACGGCCAACAAGGACTATCTGGACGGCCTGCTGCGTGTGAGCGAAGCGTTGGGCGGCTGGATCGTGCAGGCACAGAGCGACGGCGACATCGACCCCGGGCTGCCGCCCGAGGTGGTGATGTACACGGTTTTTGCCCGCGCCTGCGACCCCGTGCCGGCGTTCTTGAAAGCCGGCGGCAAGTACAGCGACGAGCAAATCGTGCAGTGGGTGCTGAGCACTTGCATGAACGGGCTGCGCCGCCGCTGACGGGATCACCACCTTTTGGGCGGTCACCGAAGCAACACCTCGCCCCAGCCTCAGCACCGACTCACCCGCCGACCGTCACCGGATCAGCAACACCGGCGTGGTGCATTGCGACAGCACCTTGGTGGCCACCGAGCCCATCACCAGGCTGGTGAAAGTGCCATGGCCATGCGAGCCCAGGATGATCAGGTCGTGGTCGCCCTTCGTCGCGGCCTGAACGATGACTTCTGCCGCCGGGCCCACCTTGGCGACGAAGTCGGCGCGGACCTTTTTCTTGCCCAGGAAGCTGCGAATGGGCTTGAACACTTTCTCGGCTGTCTCGTCGTAGTAGGCCTGCAGATCGGCCTTGTCCATGGCCGCCGCCGCCCGTGGCGGCACGGCGGGCACGGCATGGACCACGGTGTAGTCGTGTGCCGCGCCCAGCCATTCGTCATGTGCCATCAGATAGGCCAGCATGCGCTTGGTGTAGGCGCTGCCGTCAACGGCTGCGAGTATTTTCATGTCGTGTCTCCGGTTGCCTCAGAGGCCTGCGCTGCAGGGTAAAGTGCCTGACCGCACGAGTGTCGCACCACCCCGGGCGGGCCTGTTTGACGGCGATCACAGCGCCACCACGCACAGCGGGTCGTGCGCACGCTGCTGGCTGTCTTGCGGCAGCGCGCCGGTGACCCCGCCGGGCTCGACCCCCAGGTGCTCACCCTTTTTCTCCAGGCCGCGCGCATTGCACACCACGCGCGTGGCCAGCCGCCCTGCGCGCGCCACCCGGTAGTCGTGGCGGCAGTGCAGATGGCCATGCAGCCACAGGTCGGCGCGCGGCAGCAGATCGTCATCGGCATTGCAAAAGCTCGCTGTCCCCGGCTGCTGGCCGTAGCGCTTGTCGGCGCTGCGCAGGCTGGGAGCAAAGTGAGTGACCACCACCGTCTTGTCCCAGCGGCCCTGCGGCCGCAGTTCAAGTTCGGACTGCAGCCAGGCGCGATCGGCCAGGCCCAGCTCGCGCACCGCGGCTGCATCGAGTGGTTGCCCGCCACGGGTGCTGCCCATCAGGCGCAAAAAGTAGGCGGCCGCTCGCTGTGCTCTTTCCCTCTGGTCGGCGCCAAAGGTGTCGAAGTCGCTCCAGCGCGTCGTGCCCACGAAGCGGGTGCGCTGGCCCTGAGCGTCGGTGTGCAGCCAACGCTGCTTTTCCAGCCAGACGAAACCCAGACGGTCGCACAGCCTACGCAGGCCACGCTCGGCTTCATCGATGTCACGGCCATCGGCTTCGTGGTTGCCGGGAACGACCAGCACCGGCACCGGCCAGCCGGCAAAGCGCTCGTAGCCGGCCCAGGTGCTGTCGATATCGCCGGCCAGCACCAGCAACTCGGCCTGCGCTGCGGGCTGCGGTTCGTGGCTTTCGGTCTCGAGATGCAGGTCTGACAGCAGTTGCAGTTTCATGCCGCCATCATGCCGTCACCTTCAAGCCGTCACCTTCAAGCCGCATTCAAGGTGCCGCCTTCAGTGCCGGTCACTGGCCCAGACGTTCTTCGATGCGCGCCTTGGTGGCCAGCATTTCCGAGGGCAGGTGGTATTCCAGCTGCTTGAACAGCCCGGCATGCAGTTCGAGCTCTTCCTTCCAGGCCGCCTTGTCGATGCCGATGACGCTGGCAAATTGCTCGCGGCTGAATTCCAGGCCGTCCCAGCGAATGTCTTCGTACAAGGGGCTGATGCCGAAGGCGTTGGCCACGCCATGGGCCTTGCCTTCCACGCGGCCCAGCACCCATTCAAGGACCCGCATGTTCTCGCCGTAACCGGGCCACACGAACTTGCCATCGGCGCCCTTGCGAAACCAGTTGACGCAGAAGATGTGCGGCAGCTTGACGCCAGAGGATGCGCTGGCGGTCGACACCTTGCTGCCCAGCCTGAGCCAGTGCTGAAAGTAGTCGGCCATGTTGTAGCCGATGAAGGGCAGCATCGCGAAGGGGTCGCGGCGCACGGCGCCGTTGCCACCGGCCATGGCGGCCGTGGTCTCGCTGCCCATGGTGGCGGCCATGTAGACGCCTTCGGTCCAGTTGCGCGCTTCGCTGACCAGCGGCACGGTGGTGCTGCGGCGGCCGCCGAAAATGAAGGCGTCGATGGGCACGCCGTCAGGGTTGTCCCACTCGGGGTCGAGCACCGGGTTCATCGTGGCCGACACGGTGAAGCGCGAATTGGCCTGCGCCGCTGCACGCGGCTTGCCGCCTTCGGCGTTGGCCCTGGCAATTTCGGGTGTCCAGTCCCGGCCCTGCCAGTCGATCAGATGCGCGGGCGGCGTGTCGGTCATGCCTTCCCACCACACGTCGCCATCGTCGGTGAGCGCCACGTTGGTGAAGATGGTGTCGCTCTTCATCGACGCCATGCAGTTGGGGTTGGTGTGGTCATTCGTGCCCGGCGCCACACCGAAGTAACCCGCCTCGGGGTTGATGGCGCGCATGCGGCCGTCAGCCGCCGGCTTGATCCAGGCAATGTCGTCGCCGATGGTGGTGACCTTCCAGCCCTGGTAGCCGGCGGGCGGCACCAGCATGCTGAAGTTGGTCTTGCCGCAGGCACTGGGGAACGCGGCCGCGACATGGAATTTCTTGCCCTCGGGGTTGGTCACGCCCAGGATCAGCATGTGCTCGGCCAGCCAGCCTTCTTCACGGCCCATGGTCGATGCAATGCGCAGCGCAAAGCACTTCTTGCCCAGCAGCGCGTTGCCGCCGTAACCCGAGCCATAAGACCAGATCTCGCGCGCCTCGGGGTAGTGCACGATGTACTTGGTCTTGTTGCAAGGCCACGCGACGTCCGCCTGACCGGCTTGCAGCGGCATGCCCACGGTGTGCACGCAGGGCACGAACGGACCGTCGGCGCCCAGCACATCCAGTGCGCTGCGGCCCATGCGTGTCATCACGCGCATGCTGATGGCCACGTAGGGGCTGTCGGTCAGCTCGACGCCGATGTGCGCGATGGGGCTGCCCAGCGGGCCCATGGAAAACGGCACCACGTACAGGGTGCGGCCCTTCATCGCGCACTTGAACAAGGCCTTGTCGCCGGTTTCCAGCGTGGCGCGCATCTCGGCCGGGGCCACCCAGTTGTTGGTGGGGCCGGCGTCTGCCTTGTTGGCGCTGCAGATGAAGGTGCGGTCTTCGACCCGCGCCACGTCGTTTGCGTCGCTGCGCGCCAGGTAGCTGCGCGGGCGCAGCGCCGGGTTCAGTTTCATCAGGGTACCCGCGGCGATCAGCTGCTCGATGAAAAGGTCGTACTCGGCCTGGCTGCCGTCACACCAGTGGACGTCAGCGGCCTCGGTGAGGGCGGCGATCTTGGCCACCCATTCGATCAGGCGCTTGTGCTTGACGTGTTCCGGCACCTTCAGCGTTGTGCCTTCCATTGCGGGGCGGTTCATGGGGACTCCAATCAAGCTAATGAAAAAACGGGATTTGGCAAACACCGAAAACCGCGCAACCCCAGACTGACCGCACTTCGGAAAACCAGCTGGGCGCAGTGCCGACAGGTGCTTGCCAAATACCGCCCCTTTCAGACAGGGGGTGACCATTGTGCGGGCAATGTAATCACGTGGTAACCACCCGGCTGCAGGAGGGTTATGCAAATGGCGCATGAGCCGATGCCGCAGGCAAAGGGGCCCGTGCATCGTCCACGGCAATGCCGGCGGCGGCTTGCCGGACTGTGTCGGGGGGTTTCAGCGCCGGCCGCGCTCGCGCCCGGCAACCACTGCTGCCACGGCAACCACTGCAACCACTGCAGCGCGCCGGAGCAGCGTCAATTGATGATCTTGACCGGCTTGCCCGGTGCCGGGTCCTGGCCGCCGCCATAAACGCCGTTGAGCAGGCGCAACTGCGCCTCGGTCTGCGTGCCGCCCGCCAGGCGTGCCAACTCGCCAAAGCCACCGCGCGGCATGCTGGTCACGCGCAGGGCATAGGGGCGCGCCGCGGCCCGGTCGGCGGCGCTCATCGCGCGCATCGATGCCTCGGCCTCGGCCATGCCCGCGCTGGCGCGCTGCGCAGCGGCGGCGTCTTTGGCCGCGTATTGCAGCAGGAAGTTGCGGTTGCCGGGCCCGGTTACCACCGACAGCCTCAGGCCCTGCACCTGGCCGTTGGCGTCGCGCCGCGAGCCGGTAAAGTAGGTCAAGGGCAGTCCATTGACCTGCCTGCGTTCCGAGCGTCCCTCTATCGGCTTGGCGACGTTGCGGATGATCTCTTCGTGCGTGCTACCCGCGTTGGCCGGCGCCAGGCGCACGATGAGCCCTGCGTCGCCGGCACCGTTGACGAGCATGATGGCTTCGGGCGTGTTGCGCACCTCCCAGCCCTGAGGTGCGGTGAGCGCAATGCCCAGGTCTTCATGATAGAAATTGCGGCCGCGCACCACCCCCTGATCGCGGCTGTCGCCATAGGTCATGCCTTCGATGGCCCTGTAATAGCGCGCCTGGGCGTCATCGCCGTAGGTGCCGGTATAGCCGGCGGCGACGCGCGCGATGTCGGCCAGGCGCTGGTCGTTGCTGGGGTGCGATGCCAGCCAGCTGTTGCCGCCGCCCACCTGCTTGCCTTGTGCGCGCGCCTGATCGGTGACGTATTGCTCCTGCCGCTTGAGCACGGCTATGACCTCGAGCATGTTGCGCGGGTTGTAACCGTTGCGCGCCAGGTATTCGGCGCCCAGCTGGTCGGCCTGGGTTTCCTGGTCGCGGCTGTAGCTGGCAACACGCCCTGCGGCGTAGCTCTGCGAAGCCTGGCTGGCCATCTGCGTGGCGCCGCCGACACCCTGGCTTTCGAGCACCGCCCCCAGAATGGTAGCGGCGAGCACGCCCAAGCCGGCGTCCTGCTGACGGGTGGCGCGCTGCACACCGTGGCGTGCGGTGACGTGCCCGATCTCGTGACCGACGACACCGGCCAGTTCGGCCTCGCTGTCCAGGTAGGCCATGATGCCGCGCGTGATGTAGACGTAGCCGCCGGGCAGTGCGAAGGCATTGATCTCGGGGCTGTCCAGCACGGTGAAGGTCCACTTCAGCTGTTTGCGGTGCGACAACCGGGCCAGGCGCTGGCCGACATCATTGACGTAGGCCTGCAGCTTGGGATCGGCCACCACGCCGTACTCCTGCAGCACAGCCTGGTGGGCCTTGGCACCTTCGACCAGCTCGGACTGCTCGTCCATGACGGAGCGCTCGGACTTGCCGCTGACGGGGTTGACGACTTTGGAGCCGCAGGCGACCAACATCAACAAGGCGGTGGTGGCGGCCAACAGGCGGGGCCAACGGGTGAGCGGCATGGGGACTCCTGGCAAGGCGGGTGATGCAAACGACTGCAAACGACTGCAAATGACGTGAACGGTGCGGAAGTTCCGGACAGTCCGAGCGGTCCGAACAGTGCAAGCCGGCAGCAGTGTGCACGCATTGCCGCGGCGCGCACAACCAGCCGAAAGCCCGGAACTCTGTAAGACGGGAACCCCCGCAGCTCCGAACCCCGGACGCGCAGAACCCCGACCCGACCACAATCGACAGATGACGATGCAAGTGCTTCAGGTGTGCACCGGGCAGGCCCGGGCAACGCAGATTTTGGGCAAGCGGGTGATGACCGCCATCCACAAGACGCCAGTGGCGGGCCTGGTGGCTGTGGGCCTGCTGGGCCTGGAGGGCGACGAGCAGGCCGAACTCAGCCTGCACGGCGGCCTGTCCAAAGCGGTGTACGCCTACCCCAGCGAGCATCTGCCCTTCTGGCAGACGGTGCGTGCGCAGGCCCAGGTGTCGCTGTGGGACGAAGCCTTGCCACAAGGCGTGCTCGGCGAGAACCTGCTGCTGCAGGGTGTGCTGGAAAAGGACCTGTGGGTGGGCGACCGCCTGGTGCTGCCGCAATGCACGCTGCTGATCAGCGAGCCGCGGCTGCCGTGCTTCAAGTTCGCCGCCGCGATGGGGTTTGCGCAGGCCGTGAAGCTGATGGCGCAGTCGGGTTACTGCGGCAGCTATCTGGCGGTGCTGCAGGGTGGCTTCGTGCAGGCCGGCGACCGCGTCGAACTGCAGCCCGGGCCGCGCGAGCTCAGCATCACCGAGCTGTTCCGCTTCCGCGCCCGCGGCCTCAGAGGCTGAGAGCATCCCAGGCCCCTGACGGCGCCCGGCGTTCGCGGAGAAAAAAGGGCGTCACGGCTGGGCCTTTGCTCCCTCTCCCTTCCAGGGAGAGGGTTGGGGGCGAGGC
>JBBQMM010000123.1:0-10302 GCA_038328935.1 Burkholderiales bacterium | reverse complement strand
CTACTTCCGCATGTACGGCAAGCTGTCGGGCATGACCGGCACGGCCGACACCGAGGCCTACGAGTTCCAGGAGATCTACGGCCTGGAAACGGTGGTGATACCGCCCAACATGCCCACCATCCGCAAGGACGACAACGACCTCATCTACAAGACGGCGAACGAAAAGTACCAGGCCGTCACGCAAGACATCCGCGACTGCCACGAGCGCGGCCAGCCGGTGCTGGTGGGCACGACCTCGATCGAGAACTCCGAGCTCATCTCGACCCTGCTGACGACTGCCAAGTTGCCGCACCAGGTGCTCAACGCCAAGCAGCACGCCAAGGAAGCCGAGATCGTGGCCCAGGCCGGCCGGCCGGGCGTCATCACCATCGCCACCAACATGGCCGGCCGCGGCACCGACATCGTGCTGGGCGGCAACGTCGAGAAGCAGGTGCAGCTGCTCGAAGGCGACGAATCGTTGCAGGCCGAAGACGTGGCTCGCCGCGCGCAGGCACTGAAGGACGAGTGGCAAAGCCTGCATGAGCGCGTGAAGGCCGCGGGCGGCCTGCGCATCGTGGCCACCGAGCGCCACGAAAGCCGTCGCATCGACAACCAGCTGCGCGGCCGCTCGGGCCGCCAGGGCGACCCCGGTGCGAGCCGCTTCTACCTGAGTCTGGACGACCAGCTGATGCGCATCTTCGCGGGTGACCGTGTGCGCGCCATCATGGACAAGCTGAAGATGCCCGAAGGCGAGGCGATAGAAGCCGGCATCGTCAACCGCAGCATCGAAAGCGCGCAGCGCAAGGTGGAAGCGCGCAACTTCGACATGCGCAAGCAGCTGCTTGAATACGACGACGTGGCGAACGACCAGCGCAAGGTCATCTACCAGCAGCGCAACGAGATCCTCGAAGCTTCCAGCCTGGACGAGCAGATCGCCGGCCTGCGCAAGAGCGCCATGACCGAAGTCGTTCGCACCTATGTGCCCGCCGAGTCGCTGGAAGAGCAATGGGACCTGGCCGGGCTGGAGCGGGTGCTGCGTGAAGAATGGCAGCTGGAGGTGCCGCTGAAGGCCGTGGTCGAGAAGGCCGCCAGCATCACCGACGACGACATCCTCGACCGGGTGGTGGCAGCCGCTGGCGCACACTTCAAGGCCAAGGTCGACGTGGTGGGCGGTGAGCAGTTCACGCCCTTCATGCGCATGGTGCTGCTGCAGAACATCGACAGCCACTGGCGTGAGCACCTGGCCGCACTGGACTACCTGCGCCAGGGCATCCATTTGCGTGGTTATGCGCAGAAGAACCCCAAGCAAGAGTACAAGCGCGAAGCCTTCGACCTCTTCTCGCAACTGCTGGACGTGGTGAAGATGGAAGTCACGCGCATCCTGATGACGGTGCGTGTGCAGACCCAAGACCAGGTGGCCGCGGCCGCGCTGGCGCTGGAACAGCAGGCCGGTCAGCTGAGCAACTTGACCTACACGCACCCCAACGAAGACGGCAGCGTGTCTGAAGATACCGACCCCGACACGCTGGCGCAGGCGGTGCCGAAAGTCGGCCGCAACGACCCTTGCCCCTGCGGCAGCGGCAAGAAGTACAAGAGCTGCCACGGCAAGCTCAGCTGAACGGCTGAACGCCTAAACGACAGCAGGCCCGGGCTTGGATCGCACACACCTGATCCAGGCCCCGCGCGAACTGCGCGCCGAGCGCCTGGCGCTGCACGCACCACGCCCGGAATTCGCGCCTGTCTTTGTCGAGAGCCTGAACACCAGCCTGCCCGGTCTGGGCTTCATCGGCTGGGCCCAGCACCCGCAGACCCTGGCGTGGGCCGAGCGCTTCATGGCCGATGGCCTGGCGTACGTGGAAGAAGGCGACTGCCTCATCTTCTACGCGTTTGAAAGCGCCAGCGGCCGCTATGTCGGCCGCGTCGACCTGCACAGCTGGGACTTCAGCGTGCCGCGTTGCGAGGTCGGTTATGTGGGCGACGTGCGCATGCAGGGCCGCGGCCTGATGCGCGAAGCCGTGCTGGCCTGTGTGCAGCTGGCGTTCGAGATGGGGGTCGCGCGCGTGCAGGCGCTCAGCGAAGCGGGCAACCTGCGAGCCTTGCGTTTTGCCGAGTCGTCGCTGGGGTTCCGGCGTGAAGGCGTGCTGCGCAATTTCGAGCGCGACGCGCAGCGCCGCCTGGGCGAACAGGTGATGTTTGCTTCCTACAATCCTGCCGCGGTCTGACCCTCGCGGTGCGACTGCTCTCCTGAATCCCACCCGGCCCACACCATGCCCGTCAACCTCAGCGCCCCCGACCCTTCCCAACTGCATGCCGTGCGCGGCGTGCGCATCGGCGTGGCCATGGCCGGCGTGCGCAGGGCCAACCGACGCGATCTGGTGCTGTTTGTGCTGGAGGAAGGCGCCAGCGTGGCCGGTGTCTTCACCAGCAACCGCTTCTGTGCCGCGCCGGTGCAGCTGTGCCGTGAACATCTGGCCGCGGGCGGCGCGGTGCGCGCGATGCTCGTCAACACCGGCAACGCCAATGCCGGCACCGGCGCTGATGGTCTGGCGCGCGCGCGTCGCAGCTGTGCCACGCTGGCCAGCCTGATGGGCGTGCAGCCCGCCCAGGTGCTGCCGTTTTCCACCGGCGTCATCATGGAAACACTGCCGGTCGAGCGCATCGAGGCCGCCCTGCCCGCGGCGCTGGCGGCGCTGCGGCCCGATGCCTGGGCCGAGGCAGCACAGGGCATCATGACCACCGACACACTGCCCAAGGCGGCTTCGCGCCAGGTCAGCATCGGCGGGTGCACTGTCACCGTCACCGGCATCAGCAAAGGCGCCGGCATGATCCGCCCCAACATGGCCACCATGCTGGGCTTCTTGGCCACCGACGCGGCCATTGAACCCGGGCTGCTGGAGGCGCTGGTGAAGGAGGCCGCAGACCTCAGTTTCAACCGCATCACCATCGACGGCGACACCTCCACCAACGACAGCTTCATGCTCGCCGCCACCCACCAGGCCGGCAACGCCACCATCACGTCGCTGCACAGTGCCGAGGGCCAGCTGCTGCGCGACGCCGTGGTGGCGGTGGCGCAGCAACTCGCGCAGGCCATCGTGCGCGACGGTGAAGGCGCCACCAAGTTCATCACCGTGCAGGTGCAGGGCGGCCGCACCGAAGCCGAGTGCAAGCTGGTGGCCTACGCCATAGCGCACTCGCCCCTCGTCAAGACCGCGTTTTTTGCCAGCGACCCCAACCTGGGCCGCATCCTGGCCGCGGTGGGCTACGCCGGCATCGCCGACCTCGACCAGAGCCTCATCGACCTGCACCTGGACGACGTGCACGTGGTCACGCAGGGCGGCCGCCACACCGCCTACCGCGAAGAAGACGGCCAGCGCGTGATGAAGCAAAGCGAGATCACCGTGCGTGTGCACCTGCACCGCGGCGCGGCGGAGACCACCGTGTGGACTTGCGACCTGTCTTACGACTACGTGAAGATCAATGCCGATTACAGATCGTGATGATGTGATCGTGATGGTGCGATCGTGGTGATGCTGCCGTGATGGTCTGCCGCTGATGGTCTGCCGCTGATGCTCTGCCGCTGATGGAAACCGCGTGAGGCTGCCCCGGCTGCCTGCCAACGACCTGCTGCACGACCCGGCCTACCGCCGGCTGTTTGCGTCCATCCTGACCAGCAGTTTCGGCAACCAGGTGCTGATGCTGGCGCTGCCGCTGACGGCGGCGGTGCTGCTCAACGCGTCGCCCACGCAGATGGGGCTGCTGACGGCCATCGAGCTGTCGCCGTTCATCATCTTCTCGCTGCCATCCGGGGTCTGGCTAGACCGCGTGCACAAGCTGCCGGTCTATGTGGCCGGTGAAACCCTGGTCGCTGTGGCGGCGGCCAGCATCCCGCTGGCCTGGTGGCTGGGCTGGCTGAGCATGAGCTGGCTGTATGCGGCCGGCTTCGTGATCGGTCTCGTGCACACGGTGGCCGGCACCGCAGCGCAGATCGTGCTGACCCAGGTGGTGGCGCGCGACCGCCTGGTGGAAGCGCATGCCAAGAATGCGCTCGCCATGTCGGGCGCCGAAGTCACCGGCCCCGCGCTGGCCGGCGCACTCATCAAGGTCTTTGGCGCGCCGCTGTCGCTGCTGGTGAATGCCGTCTTGCTGCTGGGCTCGGCGCTCATCCTCAGGGGCGTGGACATCGTCGAGCGCGTCGACAAAAGAGCCAACGCTCACTTTGGCCGCGACCTGCTGGTGGGCTTGCGTTTTGTAGCCGGCACGCCGCTGCTGATGACCTTGGCCATGCTGATGGGGGTGTGGCAGATGTGCCACTACGCGGCGCTCACGGTGCAGATACTGTTTGCCACGCGCACGCTGGGCCTCAGCGAACACGCAGTGGGCCTGTGTTACATGGGCATGGGCGTGGGCACCATCACCGGCAGCATGCTGGGCCGCCGCGTCAGCCAGCGCATCGGCCCGGGTCCTTGCCTGGTGGTGGGCTATGCCATCTGCGGCCTGGGTTGGCTGCTGGTGGCCGTGGCGCCGGCCAACGCCTGGGGTGTGGCTGCATTTGCACTCATGCTGGTGCTGTTCACCACTGGCGCGGTGTTCATCTTCATCAACTTCCTGGCGCTGCGCCAGGCCGTCACGCCACAGCCCCTGCTCGGGCGCATGACCGCCACCATGCGCTGGCTCACGCTGCTGGCCGCCGCCCCTGGCGCGCTGCTGGGTGGCTGGCTGGGTGAGCACGCCGGCCTGCGCTGGGGGCTGGGCTTTGCCGGCATGGTTTCGGTGGTGCTGGTGCTGGTGGCGTGGCGGCTGCCGATGATCCGCGAACTCAGGCACCTGCCCGAGCCAGAGCGTGAATCAGAGTGGCTGGGCGTCGAGGCCGAAGTGCGGCCGCAGTAGCGGTGGAAGTTGCGCTGGCGGTGGCGGCGGCGCGTCGACCAGGGCCGTCGGCGCCATCGGCGCCAAAACCGCTATCCGCGCCATCGGCGCCATCACCGTTGTGCGCGCCATCGGCGCCAGCACCGTGGGTACGCGCCATCGGCGTTATCACCGTTGTCGGCGCCTTCGGGGCCGTCCGCACCGTCGTGCGAGCTACAGCAGCGCGGGCGAATACCGGTCCACCGCATCGGTGATGATGCCGTCGATACCCAGCGCCAGCAGTCGCTGCACATCAGCCGCCTCGTTCACCGTGTAGCACAGGCCGCGCAGGCCGCTGGCGCGCAGCTGCGCCATCAGTGCGGCGTCCATCACCTGGTGGTTGCTCACCACGGCCACGCAGCCCAGTGCTTTCACCACCGCCGGCCAGCCGTCCCACAGGGTGTCGAGCAACAGCGCGCGCGGTATCTGCGGCGCCGCTTCCTTCGCCGCTTGCAAGGCGTCGGGCCTGAACGAGCTGAACAGCAGCGGCGCGCTGCTGCCGGCCCACAGCGCGGTGCAGGCGTGGCCCACGGCCAACCCGGTTTCGCGCTCGGTGCCCGGCGTGGGCTTGATCTCGATGTTCAACGCAAAGCCGTTGGCCTGCACGTAGCGGGCAACGGCCGCCAGGCTGGGCATCGGCTCGCCGGCGCAGCTGCGGCCGTGCCAGCTGCCGGCGTCCAGCAGCGCCAGTGCCGACCAGGCCAGCTCGCCAGCGGTGCCGTGGCCTGAGGTGGTACGTTCCAGCGTCGCGTCGTGCAGCAGGAAGGGCACGGCATCGGCACTGAGCTTCACGTCGCACTCGAAGGCCCGGTAGCCGTGCGCCGCGCCCAGGCGAAAGGCCGCCAGCGTGTTTTCCGGCGCCAGCTTGCCGGCGCCGCGGTGCGCCACCCACAACGGAAACGGCCAGCCGGCAAGGGCGCTGTCAACCACGGCCCCCGTCCTCAACCCACGCGCTGGCCGCTGCTGCTGTCGAACCAGTGCAACTGCTGCGGCTGCACATGCAGCTGCACGGTGCTGCCCGGCTGCGGCGGCGGCAGGATGCCTTCTATGCGCAGCGTGAAGGCGGCGTCGCCCAGCCGGCCGTACACCAGGCGCTCGGCGCCCAGCATCTCGAGCAATTCCACTTTCATGGGCCAGCCCGCGCCTTCGCCCATCGCCGCGTGCTCGGGCCGCACGCCCAGCGTCAGGGCGCCGTTGCGCGGTGCCGGGGCCCGCAGCGTCAGCGTCTGGCCGCCGGTGGTGAAGCGCGTGCCGTCGGCCTGCCCCTGCATCAGGTTCATCGGCGGGCTGCCGATGAAGCTCGCCACGAAGGTGGTGGCGGGCGTGTGATACACCTGCTCCGGCGTGCCGATCTGCTCGATGCGGCCGGCGTTCATCACGATCATGCGCTGCGCCAGCGTCATCGCTTCCACCTGGTCGTGCGTGACGAAGAGCGAGGTCACACCCAGCTCGTGATGCAGCTTCTGAATCTCCAGCCGCGTCTGCGCACGCAGCTTGGCGTCCAGGTTCGACAGCGGTTCGTCGAACAGGTAAACGGCGGGCTGGCGCACGATGGCGCGGCCCATCGCCACGCGCTGGCGCTGGCCGCCCGACAGTTCACGCGGCTTGCGCTGCAGCAGCCCGCCGAGCTCCAGGATCTTGGCCGCCTTGTTCACGCGCGCCTCGATCTCGGCCGCCGGCTTCTTGGCTATCTTCAGCCCGTAGGCCATGTTGTCGAACACGCTCATGTGCGGGTACAGCGCGTAGTTCTGGAACACCATCGCAATGTCGCGTTCGGCCGGTTCCAGCTCGTTCACCAGGCGCCCTGCGATGTGAATCTCGCCGCCGCTGATCTCCTCCAGCCCGGCCACCATGCGCAGCAGCGTACTCTTGCCGCAGCCACTGGGACCCACGATGACGATGAACTCGCCGTCGGGAATTTCGGCGTTCACGCCGTGGATCACCTTGTTGGCGCCCGGCCCGCGGCCGTAGGTCTTCTCGACGTTGCGAAGAGCTATCGCGCCCATCGCGGCCCCGGCGTTTGTTTCGTTGGCTTGATCATCATTTTTCGGTATCCACCAGGCCCTTGACGAACCACTTCTGCATCAGCATCACCACCAGCGCAGGCGGGATCATCGCCAGTATCGCGGTGGCCATCACCGCGTTCCATTCAGTGGCTGCATCGCCGCCAGAAATCATCTGCTTGATGCCCAGCACCACCGGGTACATCTTCTCGTCGGTGGTCATCAGCAGCGGCCACAGGTACTGGTTCCAGCCGTAGATGAACTGAATCACAAACAGCGCCGCGATGGACGTGCGCGACAGCGGCAGCAACACGTCCCAGAAAAACCGCATCGGCCCGGCGCCGTCGATGCGCGCTGCTTCCACCAGTTCATCGGGCACGGTCAGGAAGAACTGCCGGAACAGGAAGGTGGCGGTGGCGCTGGCGATCAGCGGGATGGTCAGCCCGGCGTAGCTGTTCAGCATGCCCAGGTCCGACACCACCTTGTAGGTCGGCAATATGCGCACTTCCACCGGCAGCATCAGCGTCACGAAGATCATCCAGAAGACGATGCTCCGGCCGGGGAAGCGGAAGTACACCACCGCAAACGCCGACAGCAGCGAAATCGCGATCTTGCCGATCGCAATGGTCAGCGCCGTGATCAGGCTGACCATCATCATCGGCGCCACCGGCGGTATCCTGCTGCCGTATTCAGTCTGCCCGCCCAGCAGCGCCAGCTTGTAGCTGTTGACGATGTTGCTGCCTGGCAGCAGCGACATCGGCACGTTCTGCACGATCTGCTCTGCCGTCTGCGTGCTGGCGATGAAGGTGATGTACACCGGGAATGCCACGAGCAGCACGCCCAGTACCAACACCGCGTGCGAAATGAATTTGGCGATGGGGCGGTTCTCGACCATCAGGCGGCGTCCATCAGTAGTTCACCTTCTTCTCGACGTAGCGAAACTGCACCACCGTCAGCGTCACCAGTATCACCATCAACACCACCGACTGCGCGGCCGAACCGCCCAGGTCCATCGCCTTGAAGCCGTCGAAGTACACCTTGTAAACGAGGATCGCCGTGTCCTTGCCGGGCCCGCCCGACGTGGCGGCGTCGACGATGGCAAAGGTGTCGATGAAGACGTAGATGATGTTGATCACCAGCAGGAAAAAGGTGGTCGGCGTCAGCAGCGGAAACTGCACCGTCCAGAAGCGCCGCCACGGGCCCGCGCCGTCTATCGCGGCCGCCTCGATCAGGCTCTTGGGTATGGACTGCAGCCCGGCCAGGAAAAACAGGAAGTTGTAGGACAGCTGCTTCCACACCGCGGCCATCACGATCAGCGTCATCGCATGCGTGCCGTTGAGCAAGTGGTTCCAGTCGATGCCAGCGGCGCGCAGCCAGAAGCTGACGATGCCGATGGACGGCGCAAACATGAACAGCCACAGCACGCCGGCCACCGCCGGCGCCACGGCATAGGGCCAGATCAGCAGCGTGCGGTAGAAGCCCGAGCCCTTGACGATGCGGTCGGCCATCACCGCCAGCAACAGCGACAGCGTCATCCCGATGCCCGCCACCAGCACCGAAAACACGGCCGTGGTCCTGAACGAAGCCAGGTAGGTGTCGTCTTCCCACAGGCGCCGGAAGTTCTGCAGGCCTACGAATTCAGAGCTGAGGCCAAACGCGTCCTCGCGCAGCACGCTCTGGAACAGCGCCTGCCCCGCAGGCCAGAAGAAAAACACCAGCACGATGGCCATCTGCGGCGCCACCAGCACCCAAGGCAACCACCAGCTCTTGAAGCGCACGCG
The DNA here is from genome assembly GCA_038328935.1 of Burkholderiales bacterium. Classification (GTDB taxonomy): domain Bacteria; phylum Pseudomonadota; class Gammaproteobacteria; order Burkholderiales; family Burkholderiaceae_C; genus Rubrivivax. The sequence goes on along the minus strand of JBBQMM010000123.1, from coordinate 1,634 downwards.
CTTTTCTACGGCCAAGTCTTTAACTCCGCGTCACTCGTGTCTCGCTCCCTCTCCCTCAGGGAGAGGGCAGGGGTGAGGGTGAAATGCCGAACCCCCTCTCCCCTGAGAAAGAGCGCCGGGGCAAGGATGACATCTCCCTCCCCCTCTCCCCTCAGGGAGAGGGGGACGGCGAGGTTGAAATTTCCCTCCCCCTCTCCCACAGGGCGAGGGCAGAGGGCGAGGGTGACATTCCCCTCCCCCTCTCCCGCAGGGAGAGGGCAGAGGGTGAGGTTGATGTGCCGTTCTCCCTCTCCCTCAGGGAGAGGGCAGGGGTGAGGGTGAAATGCCGGCATAGGGTTCAACTAAGGCAAAGCCAACTGTCGACCCTCACCCCAACCCTCTCCCTGCCAGGGAGAGGGGGCCAAGACAGGTGTCAGCCCTTGTTGTCCTTTTGAAACCGCTCCAGCTGCTCGTCGCCCCGCTTCTTCGCCGCTTCCAGGCCTTCCTTGGCCGTCTTCTTGCCGGCCCACACCTGTTCCAGTTCTTCGTCGATGATGGTGCGGATCTGCACGAAGTTGCCCAGCCGGATGCCGCGCGACTTTTCGGTGGTCTTGCGGATCATCTGGTTCACCGACACATCCGTGCCCGGGTTCTGCTTGTAAAAGCCCGACTTCTCCGTCAACCCAAAGGCGGCGGTGGTGATGGGGATGTAGCCCGTTTCCTGGTGGCTCTTGGCCTGCACGGCGGGGTCGGACAGGTACTTGTAGAAGGCGGCCACGGCCTTGTATTCGTCGGTCTTCTTGCCCGACATCGCCCACAAGCTGGCGCCGCCGATCACCGTGTTCTGCGGCGCGCCGGGCACATCGGGGTAGAAGGGCAGGGTGCTGATGCCGCCGGTGAACTTGGAATTGCGCTTCACGGCGCCGTACAGCGCCGAAGAGCCCGTGGTCATGGCGCATTCGCCCGAAACAAAAGTAGCGTCAGCGCTGTTGTTGCGGCCCTTGTAGACGAACAGGCCCTGCTTGGACATGTTGGCCAGGTTTTCGATGTGGCGCACGTGCAGTGGCGTGGTGATGGCCAGCCGCGTGTCGAGGCCCATGAAGCCGTTGCGCTTGGTGGCGAATTCCACGTTGTGCCAGGCGCTGAAGCTCTCCAGCTGGGTCCAGCTCTGCCAACTGGTGGTAAAGGGGCACTTGTGGCCGCTGGCCTTCAGCTTGGCGGCCGCCAGTGCCACTTCGGGCCAGGTTTTGGGCGGGCTTTCGGGGTCCAGGCCGGCGGCCTTGAAGGCGTCCCGGTTGTAGTGGAAGACGGTGGTGCTGCTGTTGAACGGCAGGCTCAGCATCTGGCCGTTGGGTGCCGTGTAGTAGCCGGCCACGGCGGGCACGTAGACGGACGAATCGAACTGCACGCCGGCGGTCTTCATGACCTCGTTGACCGGCACGATGGCGCCCTTGCTGGCCATCATGCTGGCCGTGCCCACTTCAAACACCTGCTGGATGTGCGGTGCGTTGCCGGCGCGGAATGCGGCTATGGCGGCGGCAAACGACTCCGGGTAGGTGCCCTTGAAGGTGGGCGTGACCTTGTAGTCTTTCTGCGAATCGTTGAAGTCCTTGGCCAGGCCGTTGACCCACTCGCCCAGCTGGCCGCTCATCGAG
>JBBQMM010000122.1:0-10331 GCA_038328935.1 Burkholderiales bacterium | reverse complement strand
CACCGGGAAAGTGCACGCGGCTGCTGAAGCTGCCGGGCCAGGCGGGCAGGGTCACGAGCAGTTCGGCATAGGCGCCCAGGCCGTGCAGGCTGAAGCGTTCCCAGCGCGGTGTGTGGCGTGCCTTGGCGGACCGTGTGAACTGACGCAGCATCCGCAGTGCAGCATGCGCCATCGCTTCGCGGACGGTGTTGAAGCCGTGGGCGGGTTGGTCGGTGGCGCGCGCGCCGTGCGGGTCCAGCACCAGCCACGAACGCGCCTCACGTTGGACGAACAAGTCGCTGTGCCGTGCCAGCGCAATGGACCATCCCAGCGAGCGGTGGCGGTATCTCACGACGTACCTTGATTCAGGCCATGTGCCGACCAAGCTGCGCTTCTTGTGCTGCTTGCCGGGGATGAGCATCGCGGTTTCGGCCCAACTGTCCGTTGGTCGGAAGCTGTCGTCCACGGTCAATTGAAGCCTGGGCATCAAGGGCTTCAGGTCCGCTGCGCTCAGCACCTGCTGACGGGTCAGCACGTCTTGGTGGTCATGGTTTGTAACTAAGTTGTGGGCAATACGGCTGAACGTGATCTCGTCCTGGCTGATGCCCTGCTCGCGGCTTGCCAGGACGAAGCGCAACCACTCGCCCACTGGTGCGCGCGCGGGTCGCTTCTTGCGTATGCGCTCCAGCAGGGCAGAAACCCAGACCGGCGCACCGAGGTCCTGCGAGATCAATCGGGCGCCGGTTGGTTGTGACATGAGACCCATAGCCTACGGCCGCAAGGCGGCGTGCAGGAGTGTCGCTTGCGGTGTGCCAGGGTCAATATCGTCAGTTTCGTCGGCTCGCAATCAGGGTGTGCCAGAGAGGGGCGCGATTCAGCGCAGCCGCTTTTGCCAAACAGATTCAGGGCTCACCATTGATCTGCCGCCGAATCTCGCTCAGGCGCCCGTTGAGCATTCCCAGGCGCTTGGCCATGCCGTGCAGCATGACTTCGACCAATGCGTCGTGCTCAGCGCTCAACCGCGCGTAGATCTGAAAATGCATGCCCTTGGGCCGTCCACCCGGACCGTTCAAGATGCCCGGTTCCCAGCCCAGCTGCTTGCGCAAGCGGTCTGCGCGTCGCGAGGCGCGGTCGTCAGCGTTCTCGCTTTGGCTGCCGTACGCCAGCTGCTTGCACTGCCGGCAGGCGAACAGGCGCCCGGCGCCGTAGATGACTGCCACGCGCCGGGCGCAGGTCGGGCAGCGGAACCACGAGCGGCGGCCACCCAACGTGCATGGCGTGGTTTCCAGCATCACGGTCTGGCGGATACGTTCCGCGGGCTGCTGATGCGCTGTGTACGCGTAGGTCAAAACGACCTGCCAGACGTCGGCGCGGATCTGGATCGAGGCGCGGACGTGGTCATTCACAGTCCACCGCCAACGGCAGATCCTGCCCGGCGAAAGCGCCCCAGCGCGCTGCAGGCGGCGGATGTCCAGAGGCAGCGAATCCTCAGTGGTGTCCTTGCCGGCGTAGCTTGGCCGGCGGCCGCTACCGCGCCCACCCACTTCTGCCTCCCGATTCTCCCGAAATCATCAGGCAGTTTGGCGCGCACTTGCGCAGTGCGACACCACCACCTCGGCCGGAAAACCGCAGCCCGCTTTGCTGTCCACCCGATACGCGGGGTGCGTGGTGCCTGCTCGAATTGCGCACGTTCAGGCCCCCCGCCGAAGCTCTTTCAGCTTCAACAGCATCGCCAAGGTGCGCTCGAACTTGCGATCAAGATGTGTTTCGTAGCGGTTCAGCTTCTCCAGGCGGTGTGCCTGCAGCCCTTCGCCCAGGGTTTGGGCCTTGATGGCGTCGTGACTGTGGGCTTCCACCACCGCTAGGCGGTTGAACGGCAGCATGTCGGCCTCGATGAACTTGGTCAGACATTCGGCTGTGGCCTCTACCTCTTCGTCATCGAGGTTGTCGGTCCACCACTGCGCGCAGCCCTCCGTGAAGGCTCGGACTGCACGGTCGTAGGCACGTACACCGCCGCGGCGCAGGGTCTCCGCGGCCTTGATGGTCGACGCCAGGTCCGCTTCGGCCGCCATGACACGCTGGCGCGTTTCGGTCGGCGTCAGGCGGATCACCTCGGCCAATTCCGCTGGGTGGTTCAACTGGGTGCCGACCATCTGCGGCTCAAACGGCACTGCCGCGCGCGCCGGGCCGTCAGGGTCGGTGGGCCGGTCGTGACGAGCCGTGGCGACGGCCAACAAGCCGCGGTTGATCGATGCCCCCTCGGCCTGCAGCACCCGGCGCTTGCGCCAGATGGCGCCGGCCAGCTCCTCGACGAGGTGTGTCTCGGTGGGGCTGGCGGGCGCATGTTCGGCCACCAGGGCCGCTAGCAAGCCGCCGAACTCGGTGCTGTCTTCGTGCGCCAGCACCATGTGCCGGCTGAGAACGCCATGCTTGATGGCGTTGAAGCGCACGTTGGCGTAGCCCACCGGCGGCGCCGGCTCTGTGGCTGGCACCGCCGGAAATAGGATGACTTCGGATGTGTCTGGTAAGCGGGTTGGCATGGTGGTGGCCTTGTGTTTATCGGCGGTGGTGATCGGTGGCTCCGAAGGCAGGGCATCGCATCAAGATGTTCGGCATGGGCTCCAAGCGACGGTCGGTGCTGGTGATTGCACCCCGTCGCGCCGCAGCGCAACGGCCGGAGGCTTCCAGCTCGCGACATTCCACGCACATGCGCCGGTCGTCGGCATGGCGGTCGCGCAGCGTCAGGCGCTCTGCCAGATGCTCGGCGTCGGAACGGCCTCTGTGACGAAAGCGCGTCGACCGTGCCATGAAGACTTCGATCTCTGCGTCGTCCCAGCCGCCTTCGTGGCACTCGTCACCCTGCTCGGGCGTCATGTAGGGATTGCCGCTGCGGCGCGCCTGCTTGGCCAGGGTGCTTGGGCGGCAGTCGTCATTTGCCGAAAGGGGTGCAGGGGGCACCGACAAAACCGACGAAAGTGACAGCGAGGCAGGTCGAGTCTGGCCAACGGCCTCGGGGGGTGCCGACGAAACCGACGTAACCGCGCTTTCGTCGGTTCTGACGGCGCCCTCAGCATGGTTGGTGGCAAATTCCGCCCTGGCGCGTGCAGCCCAGTCAATCACAACGTACTCCCGTAGATCATCGGGTTGATGAAGTACCTCGTGGTCGGGCGGCCGACACTTTCGGCGGTGTCGCTGCCGACTACCCAGCCGTGTTCTTCCAGTACCGCCAGCGCGGCCTCGGCCTGCAAGGTGGTCTTCAAGCAGGTCCAGCCTTTGCGCACCACATCGCGCACGGTGAACCCGTCAGCCGATAGCTTGCGCGCCAGCAGGCGGCGGCTCAGCGCTCGGGCGGCAGTCACCCGGGCCACCTCCACCAGCGCGTAGATGCGGCGGGCATGGCCTTCCAGGTAGACGCACCAGGCCGCTGCGCGCAGTGCCGTATCGCCCCGCACTGGGCCGCTCCGACCCTCGGCCAGGTGCAAGATCAGGGCCAGCGAGCAGAACAGCTTCTCGAACTTTGCGAGGTGCTGGCACATCAGCGGGTTCTCCTCAGCCGCGATGCGTGTCAGGTGCAGCTCGGTGGCCCATTCAATGAAGACCTCTTGGGCCTTGTCGTCAAAGCAGTACCAGGGCAATTTGACGAAGTCGTCGGCGGGATGGGCGCCGTTCTGCAACGGATCGAAGGCCGCCAACCGGTCGAAGAGATCGCGCACGGCCTCGCGGGCGCCCTTGACCGGGTAGCGGTCGCGCCATTGCCAGCCCACGGGGTCCGGGTAGACCATCAACTGGAAGCGCTGGATGCGGCCGTCGTTGTCGAGCGAGTTGACCATCCCGGCCAGGTAGCGCTCTAGCAGCTCAGGCTGGATGCCGCCGAAGACAGACAGGCACACGGTCTTGACCAGCAGGCTGCCGCGGCCGATGCGGTCGATGTTGAAACTGCCGGTGCCGTTGAATCCTTCGAGGTAAAAGGCGCGATCACCCTCATTGCCCTCTCGGTCCCAGGAGGCCAGCAGGCCGACGAGCTCATCCCGAAACACCAGCAGGCCGGCCGGACTGCCAACCATGATGTCACCGATCTTTGGCACGGTGCCGTCGTTGGTCTTGAATCGCCGTTGGGCTGGGGCTTCAGGGGGCACCAGGGCCTGCAGGTCGGCCATGGCTGTGTCCATCTGGAGGACGTCACCTTTGCCGCTAGCCGCCTTCTTCATGGCGGCCTGAATGGCGCCCTGGCGAGCTTCGAAGGCAGCCACCTCGGCGGCGTGTACTTTCATGCGCTTGTCGTGCTGCTCGGCTTCTTTGGCTTCCAGGCGATCAAGGAAACGCAAGGCCGTGTTGATTGCCGGCGTCTTCTTGGATGACGGGTCGCCGACGACACCACCGAACAGGTTCGGCGTGACGATCCAGTCGTCGCGGCGCTTGGGCTTCAGCGCTGCGCGGGCGCCGATGACGGCACCCAGGGCTACCACCAGCGCCGTCGCCACGTAGTCAGGGCTGCACGGCATGCGGTCGGCCTCATCGAGCACGAAGTCTCGCAGCGGGTTGGGTAACAGCGTAGTCGCGTCGAAGGCCGGCGCTGGTGGCAGCTCGGTCTTGAGCTCCCCGGGCTGCGGCCACGCGGTAGCTGCATCGGCAACGGTCTGGCGCAGCTTGTCGGCGACGGCGTCCAGCTTGTCGAGGTCAGCGGTAGGCATGGCATACCTCCGCGGCATCACCCAAGCGTTGTGCGGCCGTCAGCAAACGCTCGAAGTCGCGCTCCGACACCGTGCGGCTGCGCAGCACGTCGGCGCAGACCACCAGCGCCACGCTGGACTCGATGGCCACCAGCGCGAGGACATCAGTCGCATTGAAAGGACGCTTCGTTGAAGAGGCGGCAACGGCCGTTGCCGGAAACAGATCGCAGAGATCAAGGCCAACTGCGGCCAGGATCGATGCCACGTCGTCGCCGCCGAAGTCGTGCAGCAGCACGCGACCGTCGTCGAGTTCGCGGATGGCCAGTGATGGATGCCGGTCTTCGCGTGTGGGGCAACTGGCGATCCAGCGGCCTGGGCCTGTACGCTTGACGCGCTGCAGACGTGACAGCAGTTTGTTGGCGGCGCTCATATTTCGACGCTTCGATGAAACTGATCGATCTGCTCCAGCGTTTCCAGGCGGTGCGTCTGGTCCCAGCGGGCAATGACGTAGTACCCGACGGTGGCGCGGGTCAGAGAGAAGCCCGCCAGCGCCAGGTGGGCTTGGAGCGTGGCGAACCGCTTGACGCCGCAGGTAGCGCCAGCACAATCGAGGAGTTGAAGGTCTTGCTTGAGGGGGCTGGCGTCGCGAGCGCCGGCCCCTTCTTCTTTGATGGGCTGGGCTGCGTTCATTAGGTCACCCCCAACGTCTTGCGAATGCCAGCGACGGGCCACTTCAAGCGGCCGTTCACGCGGATGGGTCGCAGGCCCTCGGGGTAGGTCTCCTTGCAGGCCCACAGGCGGGCGGTCTGCTGCGCGAAGCCCAGATGCCAGCACATCGTCTCGGTGTCGACGTGCGTGCGGGTCTCGCGATGGAGAGGTGTGAACTGCGGGGCCACGGCCGGCGGCGGTTGCGCGGCGAGCGATTTGTCTTGCTGGTGTTGAAGCGAGAGCGCTTCCATATTCAACCCTTTCGGCCCCAACTGGGGTGCTGATGTGGGTTGAATTGCCGCCGTCAGGGACCGTCAGGAACGAATGGCTGCGGCTTCCCTGACGCTGTCCATAGGTGGTCAGGGAAACCGTGAGGGAAGGTCAGGGAGTGAGGCCCTTGAAGATGGCGCCGCTTCGCTTCTTTTCGGCCTCCGCCTCAGCTGCGGCACAAAGGTCGAGCCTGACGCTCTTCGGTGAGTAATTACGGGAGCCGTTGCTCCTCTCCTGCTCCACCAGTTTCCCGAACGATCCAGACTGCCGATCGCTGGCACCCCAGCTGCCACTGCGCTTGACCCATTCGCCGCCGAGCGCACGCAGATCGGCCAGGCGGCGCTGTTGGCGCTGGACAGCGTCCTCCTGCGCAACGTTGGGTGGGGATTGCCTACCACCACCGCACCGTTTGATGTCGTCCATGCGAGTGTTGAGGTCAGCGAGCTGGTTGTTGAGTTCCTTGAGTTCGTCCTTGCGCCGCCCAGCTTCGGTAATGTTCTGCGCGTTGAACAACTCCCAGTACCGAATCTCCATTTCGACGCTGCTGACCTCGTTCGTCAGGTCCCACAGGGCCTCCCCCGAGGTAGCGTCTTCAGATTCGCGCCGCGACTGCACTAGGAGTGCCGCCGCGCGCTGATGAGCAGGCACCGATTGGAGCAGCATGTGTTCGAAGGACTCCGCGGGCACTTCTTCAATTGGCAGCAGCAGGTGCTGCACCACCGCTCTGCGCCAGCGCTTGTAGGCATGGTCTGCCGTCTGCCTGGCTTCCGTCTTGGCCTGACCCAGGTCGGCGACGGCTTCCTTGACTCTCGCCAGTCGTGGCATGTACTCGCCTTCGGTGTGGCGATGTTTGCGAAGCTCTTCCCGCTCCTCGGCCGCCTCACGGGCATCGCTGTATCGCCGGGCGTGTTCGCTGGCATCGGATTCCAAGTTTTGATCGAGGCGGGGCGCCATCTCCACGGCGTGCCGATAGGCGGCATAGGCAGCCTTGAGTGCTTCTCTGGCCTTGCCGCCCAGCATGCCTAGGCGAGCTAGTTGGTCGGGATCTGGCCCGGTTTCCCACTCACCGTATGCGCCTTGAAGGAAGAATCCCCAGCCGTCCACCATCAAAGCGGCCAGCTGTCGGGCAGTGAATGGGAAAGGGAGCCAGGGGTCGCTGAGTGGGTCATCTGGGCGGCCCGGGTCTACCGTCTCGCATCTCGGGTGCCAGTCGATGTTCTCGATGGCGTCCCGGTGCTTGATCCAGGCGCCCCTCTCATCGCAGACGTATTCGTCACGGTCCGGATCGCCCTCGCCCAGTCCGGCGAGGATCGTCTCGAACACGGCCCGGCCGTATGTAGGTTCCGGGTTCACGGTCCACGGTGCTGCGCTGAGGATCATTCCCGGGTCTCCTGCTCCCAGATAGAGATACCGGCCGCCCAGCGCATTGGCGCTGCAGCCGGACCAACACTGCATCTTGGCACCCTCGGGCGCGGGCATCGCGGGGCGCATGGCGCCGGCATCCGCCGAATCTGCTTACACCAGCGCTTACATGGGCGAGCCTGAAACGACTGAGGGTTAGCGGCTACTTACCAGCTAACCCTCATAAATCCTTGGTGGCCTGGGGCGGAATCGAACCACCGACACGCGGATTTTCAATCCGCTGCTCTACCAACTGAGCTACCAGGCCGTGCAGAGCCGGGCAGTATAACTGCTGCGCTGCCGCCTTCGGGCACGCCTTCGGGCACGTCCAGCAACTCCCACCGCCCAGGCGTGGGCGGCAGAAGGACGTCGGCTGCATCGCGCGAGAAAACGGTCCCGTCCGGTATCGCCTGCCGCGCCCAGGGGCCTACCCTGGGCTTGCAGCTCGATACCGAATGGTCATCGCTCTTCGCACGTTTCGCTTCGACGCCTTCGGCCGCCCACGCTCCTAACCGCCGCGCTTGTTGCGAGCCAAATCCACGCCCAGCTGCTTGAGCTTGCGATACAGGTGGGTGCGCTCCAGCCCGGTCTTTTCGGCCACACGCGTCATCGAACCGCCTTCTTTCATGAGGTGGAACTCGAAGTAGCTCTTCTCGAAGGCGTCACGTGCTTCGCGCAGCGGGCGGTCCAGGTCGAAGCTCTGATGTGCACGCGGGCCCTCATGCACCCCGTGACCCGATCCGGGCGGCGTGCTGCCACCATAGCTGGAGCCGTTGTCGTAGCTGCCGCTGAGGTGGGGGTCGGTGCTGCGCAGCTGGGGGCTGACACTGCCATAACCTTGCAAGGCCGCGGGGCCCGACGCCGGCTGGACCGCCAACGACGCGCCCGCGCCGCCCCGACCCATGGGCTTCACCAGCGACTGCTCCACCGCACGCAGCAGCTTTTGCAGCGTGATGGGTTTTTCAAGGAAGGCGGTGGCACCGAACATGGTGGCCTCGACCGCGGTGTCGATGGTGCCGTGGCCGCTCATCATCACCACCGGCATCGACAACTGCCCGCCGGCCGACCATTCCTTGAGCAGTGTGACGCCGTCGACGTCGGGCATCCAGATGTCCAGCAGCACCAGATCGGGCCGCAGGGCCTCGCGCTTCAGCCTCGCCTGGGCCGCGTTCTCGGCCAGCTCGACGGTGTGCCCTTCGTCGGTGAGGATCTCGCTCAGCAGGGCGCGGATGCCCAGCTCATCGTCCACGACCAGAATAGTTGCCATGCGATCCCGTTGCTGCCTTGTCGGCTACTGTAGCCGGGTGGCGGCCTGGCCTGCGCCAGATGGCGCTGCGGCGGGGGTCGGCCCGGCAAAGTTTGAAAATGATAGCGAAACGCGCGCCCCGGTGACCGGGCCGTCGGGTTCGTCACCGGCGTGCAGGTTGGCCACGCGCAGCCGCGCGCTGTGTTCGTCAGCAATTTTCTTCACCACCGCCAGGCCCAGCCCGGTGCCTTTGGTCTTGGTGGTGACGTAGGGCTCGAAGGCACGCTTGAGCACCTTTTCGGCAAAGCCCGGGCCGTTGTCGATGACGGTCAGGCGCACCGCGCGCAACTCACCATGTTCACCCAGCGCCACGCCAGTGCTCAACTCGACGCAGCCGTCGGGCCGCTCGGCCACCGCGTCCAGCGCGTTTTGCACCAGGTTGTGAATCACCTGGCGCAGTTGCGTGGCGTCGCCCTGGATCAAGGGCATGGGGCTGGCCAGATGCGCCACCAGAGCGCCACTGTCTTGCGCCTGGCCGTACAGCGCCAGCACTTCGTTGGCCAGGATGTTCAAGTCCAGCGGCAGCATCTGGGCAGCAGGCAGCCGCGCGTAGTCGCGAAACTCGTTGACCAGCGTCTGCATGGCCTGCACCTGATTGACGATGGTGGCCACCGAGCGCACCAGCAGCGCCTGGTCGGCGCCCTCCAGCTTCGATTCAAGCCGGTATTGCATGCGTTCAGCGGACAGTTGAATAGGCGTCAGCGGGTTCTTGATCTCGTGCGCCAACCGCCGCGCCACCTCGGCCCAGGCGGCGCTGCGCTGCGCCGACACCACGTCGCTGATGTCGTCGAACACCAGCAGTCTGGCGTCTGATGGCAAAGTGGCGCCGCGTGCCAGCAGCGTCATCGTGCCGCCGTCGCTGCGCGGCAGCTCGAACGATTCCTGCCACTGGTCGCGCTCGCCCGCTTCGGGGCTGGTGGCCAGCAGCTCGAAGCGTTGTTCGACGGCGCGCGAGAACTCGCCCAAATCGGTGAACTCGGACAGCTTGCGGCCGCGCCAGGCCGACACCGGCCGCTGCAGGATGCGCGTGGCGCCGGGGTTGACGGTGTCGATGCGGCCTTCGCGGTTGAACACGATGACGCCTGCGGTCAGCGTGTCGAGGATGGTCTGCAGCCGCGTGCGCGCGCCTTCCAGCTGCAGCATGCCGCGCTGCACCTGGGTGCGCGCCTCGGCCACTTGCGCCGTCATGTCGGCAAAGCTGCGCGTCAGGCCGCCGAGCTCGTCGCCGCTGGCAAACACGGGCTTGGCGGTGAGGTCGCCGGCGGCCACCTGGCGCACGCCGTCAGCCAGCAGCAGCAGCGGCCGCGCCAGCTGGTTGCCCAGCACGATGGCCAGCAGCACGGCGGCAAAGACGGCCAGGATGAGCGCCAGCGTGAGTGTGCCGATGTACATGCGGCGCAGGCTGTCACGCGCCAGCGCGCGCTGCTGGTATTCGCTGTAGGCGGCCTGCACCGCCAGTGCATTGAGGGCCAGTGCGCGCGGCAGCGGCTTCAACACCATCAGATAACGCTCTTCGGCGCCGGCCAGGGCCAGGTCGGTGCGTGGCACGCGGGCCAGCGCGCGCACCCGGGGCTGCTCAGTGCCCGCGGCCATGGCATCTTCGTCCAGGCCTTCGATCTGGCTCGCCACGCCGCTCAGTCGCGCCTGGCGCAGCAGGTTGGCGCCGGGCCAGCCGGGTGTGGCTGCGTCGGCGCGGCCACCGGCCGTCAGCAGCACCTGCCCGTTGGCCGCCACCCAGCTGGCCTCCTGTGCGTCCATCTGCTGGCGCAGCCGCTCCAGCGCCAGCGGGTTGGCCTGCGTGCCGGAGGTGCGGCCTTCTTCGGCCAGCCGCTCGGCAGCACCGCGCGCCTTGCTGGCCAGGTCGCTGGTCAGCACCTCCAGCGTACCCTTGCCCAGTGCCAGGCCAGCATCCAGCGCGCCCGCCACTTTGACGTCGAACCAGGCTTCGATGCTGCGCGATGCAAACTGGTAGCTCACGGTGTAGATGACCAGACCCG
>JBBQMM010000121.1:0-10336 GCA_038328935.1 Burkholderiales bacterium | reverse complement strand
GCCTGGCATTCAGAAGCACAGCGGGGTGCTTTCGCCAGCCGCGCCGGCCGCGTGATGGGCCTGGCGGCAGAGACCTTCAACGATGGCTTGCGCGCCTACTACATGGCTTTCGCCGCCGTGGCGTGGTTCTTTTCACCGTGGGCCTTCATGGCCGGCACGGCCACCGTGGTCTACATCCTGTACCGGCGCGAATTTCATTCCGAGGTGCTGGCGGTGCTGGCCGAAGAGCCGGATGCGGCTGACGGTACCGGCGGCTGAATCTCACCCGGCGCGGGCTCTTTCAGCAACGCCCAGGCAGCCAGCAGGCCGAACCCGACATTGGCCAGTGCCACCAGGCCGACCACCGCCAGGCCGACGCCGTTCAGTGGCAGTGCCCGCAAGGCCCAGCTGCACACCGACGACAGGATGTTGAAGACCACCATCTGCCAGAACAGCAGCCGTCGCGGCTGCCACAGACGCTGCCACTTCACCGCCACTTCACCACCTCAGGCTCCCGCCGCGGCCAGCCGCTTGCGCGCCAAGGCTGCGCCTTGAGCCAGCGCCTGCAGCTTGGCCTGCGCCACGGCACGGCTCATCGGCGCCAGACCGCAGTTGGTGCAGGCAATCAGCCGCTCCTGCGGCACGAACTGCAGCGCGCGGCCGATGGTATCGGCCACCTCTTCGGGCGTCTCGATGGTGTCGCTGGCGACGTCGATCACACCCACCATCACGTCCTTGCCCTTGAGCAGGGCCATCAGCTCGGGCGGCACCTGCGAGTGGATGCATTCCAGACTGACCTGGTCGATGCTGCTGGCAGCCAGCGCCGGAAACACCTGCTCGTACTGGCGCCACTGCTCGCCCAGCGTCTTCTTCCACTGGTTGTTGGCCTCGATGCCGTAGCCGTAGCAGATGTGCACCGCGGTCGTGCAGGTGAGGCCCCGCGCCGCGCGCTCCAGCGCCTGCACGCCCCAGGTGGCGGCCTCGGCCATGAAGACGTTGAAGGCCGGCTCGTCGAACTGCACGATGTCCACGCCGTCGGCCTGCAGCGCCAGCGCCTCCTGGTTCAGCAGCTCGGCGAAGACCATGGCCAGCTGCACGCGGTCGCCATAAAAGCGGTCGGCCACGGTGTCGACGATGGTCATCGGCCCGGGCAGCGTGAACTTGATCTTGCGCCGGGTGTGGGCGCGCAGGAAGCGCGCCTCGGTTTCGTGCACGCGGCCTTGCAGCTTCAGCGGCGCCACCACCTGCGGCACCATGGCCTTGTAGCGGTCGTTGCGGATGCCCATCTCGACCTTGTGCTCGAAGTCGATGCCCTCCACCTGCGCCAGAAAGCCGTGCACGAAGTGCTGGCGGCTCTGTTCACCGTCGCCGATCACGTCCAGGCCGGCGTCTTCCTGGGTCTTGATCCACAGCAGCGTGGCGTCCAGCTTGGCCTGCGCCAGCTCGGCGCCCTGGCTCTTCCATTCGGGCCACAGTTTCTGCGTTTCTGCCAACCAGGACGGCTTGGGCAGGCTGCCAGCAATGGCGGTTTCGAACATGGTGTCTCCTGGGCGAGGCTGTGGCGGGCGTGTCGGTGTGGGTGTGGGTGCGGGTGCGGGTGCGGGGTGTGGGCGTGCGTCGGCGGCGCGGCGTTCAGACCGGCTCGGCGAGCAGCCCGCGCTTGCGCAACAGCGGTTGCACGGTGGCGGCGCGGCCGCGAAAGGCCACGTAGGTGGCCTGCGGCTCGACGCTGTTGCCGGCGCTGTAGACGTGCTGCTTCAAGCGCGCCGCCACGGCCGGTGCGAAAGGGCTGCCGGCCTCCACGAAGGCCTCGTAGCCATCGGCATCCAGCACCTCGGCCCACAAGTAGACGTAATAGCCGGCAGCATAGCCGGCGCTGGCAAACAGATGCTGGAAGTGCACCAGGCGGTGGTTCAGGCCGACACCGTGCGGCAGGCCGTGGTGGTGCAGCAGCTCGGCTTCGAAAGCGCACAAATCGGCCGGCGGCTCGGCTTCGGTGCGCGCATGCACGGCCATGTCCACCAGCGCACTGGCGGTGTAGCGCACCGTCTCGTAACCCTGGCCGAACTGGCGCGCGCGGTGCAGCCGCTGCACCAGCTCGGCCGGTATCGGTGCACCGGTTTGCCAGTGGCGCGCATGGCGCTGCAGCACCTCGGGCTCGGTGATCCAGTGCTCGAAGATCTGCGACGGCAGCTCGACGAAGTCGCGCAGCACTTGCGTGCCCGACAGGCGCTCGTAGGTGACGTTGGACAACAGGCCGTGCAGCGCGTGGCCGAACTCGTGGAACAGCGTGCGCGCGTCGTCCAGCGACAGCAGCGTCGGCGCGCCCGGGGCACCCTTGGCGAAGTTGTTGTTGTTCAGGATCACCGGCAACTGCGCCGGCTCGCCCGCCGCCACGTTGCGCGACTGCCAGCGCAGCGAGCTCATCCAGGCGCCGCTGCGCTTGGTGGTGCGGGCAAAGTTGTCTTGCAGGAAGACGCCGACGACGGCGCCGCCAGCATCCCTCACTTCATAGGCCGCCACGTCGAGGTGGTAAACCGGCAGGTCGCTGCGGCGCTCAAAGCGCAGGCCGAACAGACGCTGCGCGCAATCGAAGGCTGCCTGCACCACGCTTTCGAGCGGAAAGTAAGGTTTGACCTCGGCGTCGTCGACCGCGTAGCGCTCGCGCTTGACCTGCTCGGCCCAGTAGCGCCAGTCCCAGGGTTCGATGCGCTCGCTGTGCACGCCGGCCGCCTGCATGGCTTGTTGCAGCTCGGCGCGTTCACGCTCCACGGCCGCCAGCGCGCGCGGCCACACGTCGCCCAGCAGGCCTTGCACGGCGTCGCGCGAGCCGGCCATGGTGTCGGCCAGTGCGTGGTCGGCATAGCAGGCGTGGCCCAGCAACGCAGCCTGTTCCTTGCGCAGGCGCAGGATGTCGCGCGCCACTTCGCGGTTGTCGTGTTCGCCGGCATGTTCGCCGCGGCTGGTCCAGGCGCGCCAGGCTGCCTCGCGCAGATCGGCGCGCGTGGAATGGGTCAGGAAAGGCACCACCAGCGACCGCGCCAGCGTCACCACGTGGCCGGGCAGGCGGCGGTCGGCGGCGGCCTGCGCCGCGGCCTGGCGCAAGTCGGGCGGCAAGCCAGCCAGCGCGGCCTCGTCGGGCAGCGCCATGACCCAGGTGCTTTCGTCGTGCAGCACGTTTTGCGCAAAGCGCGTGGTCAGGCTGGCCAGCGTCTGCATCACCTGCGCATAACGCTCACGCTGCGGGCTGACCAGGCAGGCACCAGCGCGCACGAAGTCCAGATGCATGCGCTCCAGCAGGCGCAGGGGTTCGGGCTGCAGCCCCAGGCCGTGGCGTTCACGGTGCAGCGCATCGACGCGTGCAAACAATGCGGCGTCCTGGTAGACAGCGCTGCTGTGCGCCGCCATCGGCTCGGCCATCGTGCGCTGCACGGCCTGCAATGCGGGCCCGGTGGCCGACGACGTGAGGTTGTAGAACACCGACGCCACGCGAGCCAGCGTGGCGCCGGCGCGGTCCATCGCGGCCACCGTGTTGTCGAAGCTCGGCGCAGCGGACAGCCCCGCAATGGCCGCCAGCTCGGCCCGGTGCTCGGCCATCGCCTGACGCAGCGCGGTTTCGAAGTGGCCGGGCTCGAAGCGGTCAAAAGGTGGCAGCCCATGGGGCGTGGTCCAGGTTTGCAGGACGGGGTTGTCGTTCATGGCGGTCGGCTTTGATAGGGTTGAAAAAGCACAGCCGCCGGCGCAGGCGTGCACCGGCGGCTGTGTCTGCGCGTGCAGGTCTGCGGGTGCAGTGTCTCGGGTGCGGTGTCTCGGGGGGATGGCTTATTTGCCGGCCTTGATGGCCGCTTCGTCTTCTTCGCGGTAACGGCGGTCCGAGCAAGACGTCAGCCAGGCCTTGCGTTCCTGCTCGACTGCTGCGGAAGTGTCGTTCCACTTCGCATTGCGCTCGTTCCAGCTGGCCACGCGGCCGTCCAGCGCGGCGGCTTTGGCGTTGAAGGTGCGCACCGCTTCTTCACTGGCGGCGTTGATGCGCGCCTTTTCGACCTCGAACTGCTGTTTTTCCTTCCCCAGCTCTTCGAGTTCCTTGTTCAGTTCGGTGCGGGCCTTCTCAGCCTGCGCGCCGCCTTTCTTGTTTTCGTTCAGGGCTGCCACGCGCAGGTTCCAGCCGTCCACCCGCGTCCCATAAACCTTCAGCCGGGCCGAGAACTCGTCGGCCTCCTTCTTCAGTTCGGTCAGCGGAGCCCGATCGGCCTGCAGCCCTTGCTGGTCGGTCGCGATGGTCTGTTTTTCCAGGTTCAGCTTGTTGCGCTCGGCGTCCATCGCTTCAATACGCTTGCGAATGGTTTCTTCCTGCGCAAAACACACCCGCAACTCGTCGCGCGTCAGGATGGGTTGGCGCGAGGTGCCGCTGCCCTTGGCCATGCCCTTGTCGGCATCAGCCGCATCAGCTGCCGGTGCAGCGGCGGCAGCTTTGGGTGCCGCTTTGGTTGCCGTGCCGGGCGCTGGCTTGACCGCGGGCTTGGTCGCAGGCGTGGCGCTGGTCTGGGCAAAGCCGGGGCCCGCGGCCAGACCGAGGCCCAGACCCAGACCCAGCCACAGCGCAGCCGCCGCCGCGCGCGAAAGTTCAGCCCCACCCAGCCGCTTCGGCCTCACGTTCAGCATCATGTTCATTGTTCCCGACAGGCTGCGGGCGCCATGTGCCCGCATGCCCGCCAATTTTGCCACCCTTGCAAGGGGCCGTTTGGCGCACAGCCTGGGCGCTCAGCTTTCGCACCCCATGCCCCTTGAAACAGGGCGTGCGGCAGCGCTCAGCCACGGAGACGACGTGCCGCCGCGCCAAGGCTTCGGCTTGTGGCACAGTGACCGGCTTTGCCAGCCCCGGCCACCGCATGCTCAATCACTCCCGCGCCTCCGCCCGCCCTGCCCTGTCAGCGCCATGGCACTGAAAGCCACCATCTACAAGGCGGCGCTGCAGATCGCCGACATGGACCGCAATCTGTACGCCGACCACCAGCTCACGCTGGCGCTGCAGCCCTCGGAGACCGAAGAGCGGCTGATGGTGCGCTTGCTGGCCTTTGCGCTGAATGTGCCTGCCGACGACCACGGCGGCGCGCTGACGCAGGCGCGCGGTCTGGCCGAGGCCGACGAGCCCGACCTCTGGCAACACGACCTGACGGGCCAGTTGCTGCACTGGGTGGAAGTGGGCCAGCCCGAAGACCGCCGCATCACCCGCGCCTGCGGCCGCGCGCGCCGCGTCACGCTGTACGGCTACGCGTCGTCGACCACCGTGTGGTGGGCCGCCATCCAGAACAAGCTGGCGCGCCTGAGCAACCTGGCGTTGTGGCAGGTGCCGTCGGCGCAAAGCCTGGCGCTGGCGGCGCTGGCGCATCGTTCGATGCAGTTGCAAATCACCGTGCAGGACGGCACGGTCTGGTTCGGCAACGGCCAGGACAGCGTCGAAGTGCAACCCACGGCCCTACAGTCACCGACCCGATGACCTCTCTGCCAACCTTTGCCAGCCCCATCAGCCGGCGCACGCGGGGCCTGGCCTTGCTGCTGTGCGCGGCGCTGACGTCAGCCGCCCCCGCCATGTCGCAAACCAACTCCCCGACCACCGCTGCAGACGACCCCTACCTGTGGCTCGAAGACGTTCATGGCGACCGCGCGCTGGCCTGGGTGCGCGAGCGCAACCGCGACAGCGAAGCCGCGTTGATGACGCGCCCGGGCTTTGAGGAGCGCCGCCTTCGCATCCTCGAGGTGCTGGACTCGCGCGACCAGATTCCCTACGTGGTGCGCCGCGGCGCCTGGTTCTACAACTTCTGGCGCGACGCCAGCAACCCGCGTGGCCTGTGGCGGCGCACGACGCTGGATGAATACCGCAAGGCCAGCCCGGTCTGGGAAACAGTGATCGACCTCGATGCACTGGGCAAGGCCGAAAGCGAGAACTGGGTGTGGGCCGGCGCGCAGTGCCTGGGGCCCGAGTACCGGCGTTGCCTGGTGTCGATGTCGCGCGGCGGCGCCGATGCCAGCGTGGTGCGCGAGTTCGACACCGTGAGCAAGCAGTTCGTTGCAGGCGGTTTCACGGTGCCCGAGGCCAAGACCCGCATCGAATGGCTGAACATCGACAGCGTCTATATCGGCAGCGACTTCGGCCCCGGTTCGCTCACCGATTCGGGCTACCCGCGCATCATCAAGCGCTGGCAGCGCAGCCAGCCCCTGGCCGAAGCCTTGACCGTGTTCACCGGCAAAACCCAGGATGTGTCGGTCTACGTCAGCGTCGACCGGACGCCCGGCTACGAGCGCACGGTGGTGGGCCGCGCCGTCACTTTCTACACCACTGAGCAGTACCTGCTGCTGGACGGCAAGAGCCGTGGCAAGGCCAGCGCCAAGGGCGCTGCCAAGGCGGAGGAAACAGGCAGCACCCAGGCGCGGGAAGCAAGCAGCTCCCAGGCGCGGGAAGCAAGCAGCTCCCAGGCGCGGGAAACGAGCGGCACCCAGGCGCGGGAAACGAGCAGCACCAAGGCGCTGCGTATCAACAAGCCCGAAGATGCCGAGCTCGCGCTGTGGCGCGACAAGGCGCTGCTCAGCCTGCGCAGCGACTGGCGCGTGGGCGGCAAGACCTGGCCGCGCGGCTCGTTGCTGGTGGCCGATGCGGCCGCCTTCCTGCGCAGCAGCGCCAGCGCCCGCTACACCGCCCTCTTCACGCCCACGCCCACACGCTCGCTGGGGGACTACACCGTCAGCCGCGACACGCTGATCCTGAACGTGCTGGACAACGTGGCGAGCCGGGTCGAGGAATGGTCGCCCGGTACCAGCCCGGCCGCACCCTGGAAGCTGCGCGAGGTGGTGGCGCCCTACCCCGGCCAGTTGCACGCCACGGCGTTGCACGACCCGCTGCTGCGCGACGACCCGCTGGCCGACGCCTACTTCCTGAACGCCGCCGACTTCCTGACCCCCGACACCTTGCAGCTGCGCCGCACCGCCAGCGACGAAGCGCAGACCCTGAAGTCGCGCCCGACGTTTTTTGACGCCAGGGGCATGCGCGTGGAGCAGCGCTTTGCGGCCTCGAAGGACGGCACCCGCGTGCCCTACTTCGTGGTCTGGCCCAAAGGCGCCCGTGCCGACGGCAGCAACCCCACGCTGTTGAATGGCTACGGCGGCTTCGAGCTTTCTCAAGGCCCGTGGTATTCAGGCAGCATCGGTCGCGCCTGGACCGGCCAGGGCGGCGTGTTCGTGGTCGCCAACATCCGCGGCGGTGGCGAGTTCGGCCCCGCCTGGCACCAGGCCGCCATCCTGCACAACAAGCAGAAGAGTTACGACGACTTCGCCGCCGTGGCCGAAGACCTGATCGCTGCGCGCATCACTGCGCCGCAGCACCTGGGCATGCAGGGCGGCAGCAACGGCGGGCTGCTGGTTGGCGCGGTGATGTTGCAGCGGCCGGAGCTGTTCAACGCCGTGGTGTGCCAGGCGCCGCTGCTCGACATGAAGCGCTATCACAAGCTGCTGGCCGGGG
Organism: Burkholderiales bacterium; assembly: GCA_038328935.1. Lineage (GTDB taxonomy): Bacteria > Pseudomonadota > Gammaproteobacteria > Burkholderiales > Burkholderiaceae_C > Rubrivivax. The sequence goes on along the minus strand of JBBQMM010000121.1, from coordinate 2,844 downwards.
CTTCGTGGATGGCCGAGTACGGCGACCCCGACAAGGCCGCTGACTGGGCTGCGATGGCCCGCTACAGCCCTTACCAGAACGTCAAGCCCGGCATCAAGCTGCCCCGGGTGCTGTTCACCACCAGCACGCGCGACGACCGCGTGCACCCGGGCCATGCACGCAAGATGGCGGCACGCATGCTGGAGCAAGGGCACCCGCTGCTGTACTGGGAAAACATCGAAGGCGGCCATGGCGGCGCTGCCGACAATGGCCAGCGCGCCACCATGCAGGCTCTGGAGTACAGCTTCCTGTGGCAGCAACTGGGTGGCCGCTGAAAGCGAAGCTGCAACCGTGCTGCACTGGATAGACGACAGCACAGCGCTGCCGCCACCGTGGCTGGCGATGGGCCCCGACAGCGACGCGCCCGGGCTGCTGGCTGCCGGTGGCCGCGTCACGCCCCAGCGGCTGGTGGAGGCCTACAGCCAGGGCATCTTTCCCTGGTACAGCGCTGGCCAGCCGGTGCTGTGGTGGAGCCCCGACCCGCGCATGGTGCTGCCGGTGAGCCGCTTTCACCTGTCGCATTCGCTGAAGAAAGCGCTGCGCCGCTTCCTGCGCACCCCCGGCAGCACGATCCGCTTCGACGGCGACTTTGCCGCGGTGATGCAGGCCTGCGCATCCACCCCCCGCGACGGCCAGGACGGCACCTGGATCCTGCCGGCCATGGTCGACGCCTACACCCAGGGCCACCGCGCCGGCTTCGTGCACAGCGTGGAGACCTACATCGACGGCGCTTTGGCGGGTGGCCTGTACTTCGTCAACCTGGGGCGCATGTGTTTTGGCGAATCGATGTTTGCCTGGCGCACCGATGCCAGCAAGATCGCGCTGGCCGCGCTGGTGGCCGCTTGTCGCAGCCGGGGCGTGGCGTTGATCGACTGCCAGCAGAACACCGCCCACCTGGCCCGTTTCGGCGCGCACGAGGTGCCCCGCAGCGTGTTCGAAGCCCATCTTGCACAAACCGTGGCCGCCACCCCGGTTGCCGATTGGACCTATGATGAAGACGCATGGGCGGCCCTGCTGGACGACCCGACCACCCCGCAGAGTGCTGACGCCAACCCCACCGCGTGACCTACCCCAACGAGTTACCGCTGAGGTCGTTGCAGTTCTACGCAACGGCGCCCTACCCTTGCAGTTACCTGCCGGACCGCTTTGCCCGGTCACAGGTGGCCACGCCCAGCCACCTGATCAACGCCGACACCTATTCAGGTCTGGTGGCAGGCGGCTTTCGCCGCAGTGGCATGTTCACCTACCGCCCTTACTGCGACGGTTGCCGCGCCTGCGTGCCACTGCGCGTGCCGGTGGACACCTTCGCCCCCACGCGCAGCCAGCGTCGCAGCGCCAAGGCCCACGCCAGGCTGAAAGTGCGCGTGCTGCGGCTGGGTTTCGTGTCCGAGCATTACCAGCTGTACCTGCGCTACCAGGCCGGCCGCCACAGCGGCGGCGGCATGGACCAGGACAGCGTCGACCAGTACACCCAGTTCCTGCTGCAAAGCCGCGTCAATTCACGCATGGTCGAGTTCCGCGAACCCGGTGAAGGCGGCGTGCCCGGGCCGCTGAAGATGGTGTCGATCCTGGACGTGCTGAGCGACGGCATCTCGGCCGTCTACACCTTCTACGAGCCTGAAGCTGCCACCAGCTACGGCACCTTCGGCGTGCTGTGGCAGATCGAGCAGACGCGCATCCTGAAGCTGCCCTATGTGTACCTGGGCTACTGGATCGAGCAGAGCCCCAAGATGGCCTACAAGGCCCAGTTCGGGCCGCACCAGCTGCTGCTGGACGGGCAGTGGCAGATGCCGCCATCGGCGCCACCGGCGCCAGCCGAGCAATCGGCGCCAGCTGGGCCATCTTCGCCGGCTGGGCCATCTTCGCCGGCCGGGCCATCTGCGCCAGCCGGGCAACCTGCGCTGCCGTCCCGCGGCGCCAGCAGCCCGCAGGCATGATCCCCGCGGGCGCAGCGCTGCGCGCCTGGTTGCAGGGCCGGCTCGACTCTTTTGCGGTCATCGGCATCGACCCGGGTGAACGGCGGCACGCCGCGGTGGCCCTGGTCGTCACCGAAGAGGGCGCGGGCGCGGACATCGAAGGCCTGCCGACGCACGGCCACTGGAGCGAGACCCCGGCCATGCTGCTGACACGGCGCGCGCAGTCGCTGCGCAGCCACGCCGGCCAGTGGGCCCTGCCCGGTGGCCGCATCGACGCCGGCGAGAGCCCCGAACAGGCCGCGCTGCGCGAAGTCTTTGAAGAAGTGGGGTTGCAACTGCAACCGGCCGACGTGCTGGGCCGGCTGGACGACTACGCCACGCGTTCGGGCTACGTCATCACGCCGGTGGTGGTGTGGGCTGGCGCGGCCCGGCAAGCGCTGCCCCATGAGGCCGAAGTGGCCAGCCTGCACCGCATCCCGCTGACGGAGTTCCTGCGCGCCGATGCACCGCTGCTGAACCACGTCAAGGGCGCCGAGCATCCGGTGCTGCGCATGCCGGTGGGCGAGCGCTGGATTGCGGCGCCGACGGCCGCCTTTCTGTACCAGTTCGCGCAGGTGGCGCTGCTGGGCCAGGCCGTGCGTGTGGCGCACTTCGACCAGCCGCTGTTTGCATGGAAGTGACAGTTTGCATGGAAGTGACAGTTCGCATGGAAGTGACAGTTTGCATGGAAGTCACGGGCCGGTCGCCTGCGGGCCGGCGGCGGCACGTCGCCTGGGCCCTGGCCCTGCTGCTGGTCTGGGCCGGAGCCGCAGCCCACCCGGCCAGCGCCAACGAGCCGCAGCCTGCTGCGTCGCCGCCAGCAGCATCGTCGGCCGCTGCCGTGGCCCTG
>JBBQMM010000120.1:0-10418 GCA_038328935.1 Burkholderiales bacterium | reverse complement strand
CGCCATCGCGGCTGGCGGCGCGGCCAACTGCGCAGCGGCCGGCGCTGTGGATGTCAGCGCCTTGCTGGCTGCGGCCTGCGCCTGCCGGCGCAGCCATTCGAGACCAGACACCATGCTGTCGGCCCGCGCCAGCAACGGCAGCACCTCGGTCGACCGGATGTCTTCGCGCGCGGCCAGGTGCTCGATGGCGGTTTCGAGCCGGTGCGCCATCTCGCCAAGGCGCATGGCCCCTGCCAGACGAGCCCCGCCCTTGAAGGTGTGCAAGGTGCGCATGCAGGCCGCCGGCGGGCCCTCTTCAGCGGGCAGGTGCATCCAGTCACGCAGCCGCGCTTGCAGCTGCGGCAGCAGTTCCTCGGCTTCTTCATCGAAGATGGGAAACAGCTCGGCGTCGACGTTGTCCTGGACATCGATGTCCTCGTCGTCGTCGAAAGCATCCTTGCCCGCACCCGTGGGCACCAGCGGCAGGGTCGGCACCAGCGGCAGGGTCGGCACCGCGGCCGCCACGGGCCCTGACGGCTCTGGCAGGGCTGCCGGCGCAACCTGCGGCTCGGGCCCGGGCGCAGTTGCCAGCGCGATGATCGGCGTTTGCGATTGCGCGTGCGCTTGCGTTTCCGCTTGTGCTTGCGCTTTGACTTGCGCCCGCACGGGCTCTGGCACTGAGTCTGGCACTGGGTCTGCAGCCGCCAGGCCCGGCAGGCCAGGCTGCTCAGGCTCGCTGTCAACGCCCAGAAGACCCGACTCGGTAACACGGACGGGTTCTGGCAGCCGTTCGTGTTCAGCCAGCCGCTCGCGCAAGGCCACCGGCACATCACGCAGGAAGCCGGCGGCAAACTGATGCAGCAGCCGGCGGATTTCTTCGGCGGTGTCGCTGAAAAGCTCGCTCTCACCCGGCCGCCCGGGGCCGGCAGCGTGCGAACGCATGAGTGCATGTTCAAGCGCGCGGGCCAGGCCCGAAAGATCGGCACAGCCCACTGTGCCGGCACTGCCGGCCAAGCCATGTGCAAGAACCGCGCAGGTCTCTGGCACCGCGCGCTGCCGGCTTTCCAGCGCCCATTCGGCCAACTCGTTGACGAGTCGCCGGGACAGTTCGTCGGCTTCGTTGAGGAAGATGTTGAACAGTGGAATGCTGATGCGCAGCGGCCCGATGCGCTTGAAGTTCTCTTCCTCATCACCGTTCGCTGCAGACAACGCATGCGGTGGCGGGGCCCAGGCCTGTTCGGTGACAACGCCTGCGGGAGGTTCGGCGGCCACGGCATGGGCAAGCTCCGACACCTCAGCAAGCGGCGCCGGCTCAGCTGATGCGGGCGCGGCCGTTGCTTCGGCCTCCGGTGCAGGCGCTGCTTCCGGTGCGGGCTGTGGGACGGGTGCGGGTTCTGGTTCTGGTACCGGTTCTGGTTCTGGTACCGGTTCTGGCTCTGCTTCTGGTGTGGCTGCCAGCACCGGCTCGGGCCAGGAAGTGCCACCCGATGCAGCCTCGGCAGGGGTCGCCACGACAGGCGCCGCACCATCGCTCAACATGAACTCGGCGTACTCCTCCAACTCAATTTCCAGGGCCTCGACCGCAGGCAACGCAGGCGCATCAGGTCCGGGTGCCGGCACCGCTTCTGCGCCGTCCAGATCGAAGGTGAAGTCCACCGCAGCCGCCGGCGCGCCGGACGCCGTGCCCAGGGCGAAGACGGGAATGGCTGCCGGCGCAGGCGCGCTGGGCGCTGCGGGCGGATCCAGATCCAGATCCAGGTCGAGGTCGAGCTCGAAGTCGACCGCAGGCTGCGCGGGGCTTGTCGCCGCTGCAGGGAGCGGCAACCCAAGATCGAGGTCGGCAGCGCTCGGGAGATTGCTGACACGCGCCGCCAGCGAGCTGCCAGCCAACCCCATTGCTGGTGCCGGCGCCAGTGGCGCAGCCGTTGCAGGCAGTGCCGCAGCATGGGCAGCGGCTGGTGCCGCGGCGGCTGCCGGGATTTGGGCCGGGGCTATGCGCAAGTAAACGCCTTGCAGGCGCAGCGCATCGGCGGCGCGCACCACCGGGTGCGCGGTGTGGCCGAGGACCGCGTGCGCGGAGTGGCCTGGAACCGCGTGCGCGGTGTGGCCACCCAGCACCTGCGCCTCGATCGCATCGGTCCACGAGCGCAGATAGATCAAGGCCTCGCTGGTCAGCTTCACCAGAGGTTCGTCCGGGATCGGCGACTGCGCCATCCGCACGTTGTACAGCTGCTCGCAGGCCCAGGCCGCTTCACCGAAATCGCGCAACCCCACCATGCGCGCGCTGCCCTTCAGGGTGTGGAAAGCGCGACGAATGGTGGTCATGTCGACCGCCGCACCACCGCCGGCGCCCAGAGGCCCACGCTGCAGTGCCTGCAGGGCCTGATCGGTGACCTCGCGGGACTCTTCGATGAAGATGGCGCGCATCTCTGCGTCGTCTTCCAGGCCTGTGCCGCCAACCGGAGTGGGCCGCGGCGCAGGCACCGGCCGATCCTCGGGCATGGGCATCGGCGCTGGGGTGGTGGCCTCGGCCACTGCGCGCACCAGTTCGGCTCTGACGGCACGGCTGCTGGTGGGGTCGACGCTGTCGCGCAAGCCGCGCTGCGCGCCGCTCAACATGCGCGCGAGGTCGGCGCGGTCGGCAGCCAGCGCGTGCTGCGTCACCAGGTCCAGGCTGGCCATCAGTTCGTTGTCGCCCAGATTGGGCTGGGCTGCCTCGGCGGCCAGCGCCTGCAAGCGGATCTGCAGCTTGCTGTCGGCGGCCGGATGGGCCAGGCTGGCAAAGGCAAACACCGCAGGCGCCATCACGGTGGGCGCTCGCGCCGCACTCGAAACCTGAGCCGTCGCAGCGGGCACGGGCGCCGGGGACAAGACGGTCGCCGGCGCTGCTGCAGCGTCCAGCTCACCCACGGTCGAAACGCGCTCGACCAAACCCATCGTGGCGCTCAGGCTGCCGGTGTCGGCATCAAACGTGAACAGCGCCTTGGCCAGTTGCGGCTGCACGCTGAGCATGTCGATCAGGAAACTCAGCGCGCCCAGGTTGTCGGCCAACCGATTGAAAGTGCCAGCCCGGACCGCCTGCTGGGGGTCGACTTCGGTTTGCAGCAGCGCCTCGACCTCGTCGCGCATGTGCAGCACCGCCTGCGAGGCATGGTCCATGCCCAGCACCGACAACACACCGCGCATCGACGACAGCTGGCCGGGCACGGCAACAATCGGCGTTCGGTCGGCAGGTTGCCTGAAGAACTGGTCGATTTGCTTCTCGACCTCGGAGAGCGAGGCGCGCAACTCCTGCACCACGCTGCCCATGGTCTGGCGGTCGCTGACGCGGCGGTACAGCTCCTCCATCCAGGATTCCAGCGGCCTTTGCGCAGCGCCGGCACGGACCTGATCCACGCGCTGGGCCAGCTGCCGCACACGCTCGGGCAGATCGGGCTGATCGAGCTCGCCGTCTTCGAGCGCCGCGTCCACGTACAGAAAAGCGGTTGCCACTTCCATCGCCAGCGGCGGTGGCGGCGCCGCCAGGCTGGCCGCCGTCTGGGCCGCAGCCAGGCTCAGCGCATGGGCCAATGAATCGCCCGCCGGAAACAGCTTGTGCAGTGACTCGCCCACCAGCGCAAACTGCTCCATCAGGTTGGACAGCCGGTGCTGTTCATCCCCCGCCACCGCAGCCCAGGTGTCCTTGGCGGCCGCCACGCGGCGCTTGGCCGATGCCAACAGTGCAGGGTCGTGCAGGCCCAGCCGGGCGCGGCTGTAGTCGCCGGTGGCCAGGCCCTCCAGCTTCCACGTCGTGCGCGCAGCGGACAAGCGGGGGGAGGGCCGCCCGGCCGGCGGCTGCGATGCATGGGCGCAGAAGAAAACAAGATCCTGGGCCAGGCGGTCCGACAGCCCGGCCTGCCCACGCGCACTGGCGCGCAATTGCGCCAGCAGCCGCGAGGCCACCCGCTTGGTGTGCACGTCGTTGACCAGCAGCCCGTTGGCCAGGGCCTCGTACACCGCAGCGGCCGCGTACCACAAGCCTGCCAACGGTTGCTCACCCAGTTGATGGCGCGAGCCCGCAGCCAGGTCGGCGCACAACTTGCTCATGCGCAGACAGGTGTTGCGGCCCGGCTCACGCATCAGGCCCAGCACCAGCGATTCCATCTCGCTTCGCGAGGCCTCGTCGGCGCGCCGGGGGACGTCTGCAGCCTCGGCCGCCGGCCCCGGACCGCCGCCCAGGCCGTCGGCCCAGGTGCCCGCACCGGTACGGGCACTGGCACCCCCGCTGGTACCCCCACCGGTGCCCCCACTGACGCCCCCACGGGTGCCGCCATTCCACAGGTCGGCCGGGTGCACCCGCTCGGCACCCGCCAGCACCATCGCCGCTTCGTACTGCGGGAACATGGCCACCGACGACACCGGCTTGCCGGACAGATGCCGGCCCAGGTAATCCAGCAGCGCGAACGTCACACGCTCCACCGCATCCACCGCCGCCGGCGTGCCGGCCGCGGGCTTGCTGATCATGCGCTGCACCAGATTCTCTGCCGAGCGCAGCACCTGGGCCGCCGCCGGCATGTCCACCAGTTCCAGCGCGCCCACGCCCTGGTGCAACTGCGTGCGGGCGCTGCGCAGCACCGCCGGTTCAACCGCGTCGAGGTCGCTCAAGCGGGCGCTTTCGGCCTCGCGCAGGTAGCGCCGCAAAGACTTGTTGGCCGCCTCCAGCGAGCGCTTGAGCTCGCCGTGCACCCAGGCCACTGCACTCAGGTCGTCTGTGGCGAGCAGACCCAGACGCGGCGTGCGCATGGCCGCCGACGGCGGGGCATGGCCACGCAGGGCCGAGGGGTTCAAGTCGACTGAATCCATGCGAGAGTCGTTCCTGGGGCGGGTCGGGTTCAGGCGATCTTGAAACGAGCCACGGACGTGCTCAACTCCTGCGCCATGCCCGAGAGGTCGCGCACCATCTGCGCCGTCGAGCGGGTGCCTTCAGATGTCTGCTCGGTGACCGCAAAGATGTGCTGGATGTTGGCCGCCACGACGTTGGCCGAACGCGCTTCGCGCAAGGCTTCTTCAGAGATGCGCCCGATGAGGTCGGCCAGTTCGCGCGTGACGCGGTCGATGTCGCCCAGCGCGGCGCCGGCAGCATCCGACAGGCGAGCGCCCTCCACCACGCCTTGCGTGCTGCGCTCCATGGCACCCACGGCATCCTGGGTGTCGGTCTGGATGGTGCGCACGATGGCGGCAATCTGGCGCGTGGCGTCGGCCGAGCGCTCGGCCAGCCGCTGCACCTCTTCGGCCACCACGCTGAAGCCACGCCCGGCTTCGCCGGCGCTGGCGGCCTGGATGGCGGCGTTCAGCGCCAGCACGTTGGTCTGCTCGGTGATATCGGAGATCAGCTCGGTGATCTCGCCGATTTCCTGTGAGCTCTCGCCCAGGCGCTTGATGCGCTTGGAGGTGTCCTGGATCTGGTCGCGGATGGTGTTCATGCCGCCGATGGCGTCCTGCACGGCCTGCAAACCGGTCTCGGATGCGCGCAGCGATTGCCGCGCCACGCTGGCCGTCTCCTGGGCCTGCGCGCTGACGTCATTGATGCGGCCGGCCATCTTCAGCACCGACTCACCGGTCTCGCGGATCTCGCGCAGTTGTTCGCCCGAAGCGGCCAGCAGTTCGGTGGAGGTTTCGTCCACCTGCGCCGTGGTGTTGGTGACGCGGCTGACCGTGCTTTGCACCTGCGTCACCAGCGAGCGCAGCTCTTCGACCGTGTAGTTCACCGAGTCGGCAATGGCGCCGGTGATGTCTTCGGTCACCGTGGCCTGCTGCGTGAGGTCGCCTTCGGCCACCGTCTGCAGTTCGTTCATCAGGCGCAGGATGGCGCCCTGATTGGCATCGTTGACGCGCTTGGCTTCACGTTCCTGGCGCTCGGCCTCCACACGCTGCGCGTCGGCCTGGCGCGAACGGTTGGTCTGGTCCAGCACGAACAGGCGCAGCAGCCCGAACACCGCAGCAGCCGCCAGCAGCAATGAACCCAGCGCCAACGCCAACGGCCAGCCGGCCAGGCTGCTGCCAGCGACCAGCGCTTGTTGCAGCCCGTCGAGGCCTTTGCGCAGCGGCTCGGAGTCGGCCACGATCAGCCCCTGCGCCTCGCGCGCCGACACCAGACCCTTCAAATTGCCCAGCACGGGCCGGACCTCCGAGCGCGTGGTCTCGAACTGCTTCAGCAGTTGCTGCAGCTGGTCGCGCACGGGGCCCTCGCGCGTGCCCGGCAGGCTGCCGTCAGGCCGCCCCTCGAGCAGACCTTGCGCCGTGTCCTGAAACGTTGCGAGATCTTTCTCGAGCAGGATCACCGGCGCTGCGCTGGCACCCGCTGATGAGAGGAATTCGTTGGCGCTCTTGCCGATGCGCTGCGTCAGCATCACCAGTTGATTGGACGCTGCGAGCTCGGCCGCCGATGCGCCGGTCTGCAGTTTCAGCGCCGCGACGGCCTCTGCAGTCTCCAGCAGTTCCGCACTCTGGCGGTTGATGGCGCGCAAGGCGGTGCCGGCCTGGGTCAGCGTCCCCTGCTGCGCCACCACCTGGGCCGCGCTCCTTTCAGCGCGCTCCACCTGCGGCATCAGGGCCGTGAGTTCGGGCTGCAACTCGGCGGGCACCGCCGGCAACCCACCCTCGCCCGTCTGCAAGCCCCGCAGATTGCGGCCGAGCACGGCGGCGCTTTCGGTAACCTCGGCAAACGCTGCCGCGCTGCCCAGGGCGGCCTGGGTGGAAGACTTGGCCAAACGCTGCGACTGCGTGCCCGCCTGGCTCACCGCAGCCACCTGTTCAGCGCCTCGTGATGCCTGGCTCAAGGCCAGCGCGGCGCCTGCCAGCAGCCCCAGCAGACCGAAGCCGAGCAACGCGAGCATGGCGCGTTGCTGACGGGCCAGCGGCCAGCCGCCCAACCACGGCAGCCCCGACTCGGTTTCGAGCGCCAAAGCGGGCTTCGGCGACTGCGTGGTTTCGTTGAACTCGGTAGCCAACTCCGAGGGCACCGCCTCGGAAATGATCGACCCGAAGCTGGACGCCATGGCCGCCGGTGCAGCGGCCGCCGCTGGCGCAGCAACGGGTGCAGGTGGGTAGGCTCTGGCCGGTGCATTGGCACCCGGCTCGAGACGGATGGTGACCTCCATCGCGGAGGGCGGGGCAAGCTCGTCGAAGGCCGAGGCCGGCTTCGCAAGCCCTGCACCCGTCTTCGCCGCTTCGTGGCCGGCGCCGTGCAAGGCAGGGTCGGCTACAGCGGCGTTGACGTCGACGCCGGCGTCGTCCAGCGCCTCAGCGGTGCTCTTCAGACCCTTCGGTCCTTTGATGCGATCCAGAAAACTCATGTCATCCTCGTCAGTGCCGGACCCGCGCAGACCACCAGCGCAGACCACAGAAGGGCGGCTGCCGCGCCGGCCCGATGAAGGCCGTGGCAGACCGGTCGCGCCCCTGTCATGCCGCTATGGCCAGGTATTGTTCATGGCGGGCCAGCAGGCCCAGGTCCAGTTCCTGCCAGCTGCGCCCATCGGTGTCTTGCCACTGGGCCGGTGCAAACGCGGGACTGGCGGCGTCTTGCGTCGGCGCCTTGTTCAATTGGTTCGCGCTGCGCAGCCCTGCCAGGCGGTCGATGAGCACGGCGCAATGCGAGCCCAGGTTGGCATTGAAGGCCAGCAGACGGGCCGGTGAACGCTGCGGCTCGCGCAACTGCTCAAGCTCCAGAGCGGGCCTGAGGCCCAGAAAAGCCGCCAGGTCGACGACGCCATGCAACTGGCCGCGCAGGTTGGCCACGCCCAGGAACCAGGATTTGGTGTGCGGCACCGGCAGCAGCGGGCACAAAGGGAATATCTCGCCAGCCGCGGGCAATGACACGACGACGCCCTGGCCCATGCATTCGAAGGCCAGCCAGGTGGCCGCACTGGCATCGGCCCCGACGGCATGCAGCCGCTGCGCCAGCCGGTTCTGCAACTCTCGCAGCGCTTCTCGATTGCCCATTTTGAATCAGCCCAGGGCCTTGATCTTGGCCAGCAGTTCGTCGCCCTTGACCGGCTTCACCAGATAGTCGCGTGCGCCCTGGCGCAAGCCCCATACCTTGTCGGTCTCCTGATTCTTGCTGGTGCACAGGATCACGGGTACATCGGCAAAACGGGGGTCGCGGGTGATGGTGCGGGTGAGTTGGTAGCCGTTCTGCCCCGGCATCACCACGTCCATCAGAATCAGGTCCGGCTTGGCTTCTTCCAGGCGGCGCAGGGCTTCGTCGCCATTCTCGGCCGTGCGCACCTGATAGCCCCGTTTGCCCAGGATGTCGGACAGCACATAGAGCTCGGTCTTTGAATCGTCGACGATCAGAATGTTTTGAATCGGCATGACGACGCTCCTCGTGCAAGGGGGCCGGCTTGCGGCATCGTGCCGACGGCAAGATCGGTGCCGCGCGTTGCGCTGCTGGCGCACTTTGCAGGTGACGTGCATGAACGCAGCAAGTGTGCAGACAGCATCATGGCGAGGTGCGGCGGAACGATTCGACGGCGCGCAGCAACTGTTCCTTGGTAAAGGGTTTGGTGAGGTAGTCGTCGGAGCCCACCATGCGGCCGCGCGCCTTGTCGAACAGCCCGTCCTTGGACGACAGCATGATGACGGGAACATGCGCAAAGCGCGGGTTTCGCTTGATGATGGCGCAGGTCTGGTAACCATCCAGGCGCGGCATCAGAATGTCGCAGAAGATCAGCTCGGGTGCGTGGTCATTGACCTTGGACAGCGCGTCGAACCCATCTTCGGCGAGCAGCACATGGTGCCCCCCCTGGCGCAGAAAAATCTCGGCGCTGCGCCGAATGGTGTTGCTGTCGTCGATGACCAGAACCTTGGCGCCGCCGCCGGCACCACCGCCGGCACTGGCACTGGCACTGACGCCAGGGTTCGCAAGACCACCAGTCGCCGCACTCACGGCGCCAGCATCAGGCCCTTGTTTGTCCAAGCGCCATTCTCCTTGGAAGCCAGGCTGCGGCTGCATGCCGCCGCACGGTGGGTTTCAGATCTGGACCATCTCGAAGTCTTCCTTGCGGGCCCCACATTCAGGGCAGGTCCAGTTCATCGACACGTCGGCCCAGGCGGTGCCGGCCTTGATGCCGTGTTCAGGGTCGCCGGTGGCCTCGTCGTAAATCCAGCCGCAAATCAAGCACATCCAAGTTCGCGATTCGCTCACGTTCAGCAGCCCAGGTATCTACAATAAAAACGCATTGTAGCCACGCAGACTCGGCGAAAAGCCTGGAATAAGGCGGACCTACAGCCCGTTTCTCATCTTTTGCTGGAGGTATTTCAGCAGCGTATCCGGGCCCATCGCGCCGCAGCCCGATGGACACGGTATCGTGGCGCATGAACTGCAAGCGCCGCGCCACTGGCTCGCGCCTGATCGCACTCTCCATCCGCGCCCCGGGCGCCAAGGCCAGACCATGATTGCTCAACCCACCCCGGCCACCGACAGCGAAGGCCCGGCGGCAGACCCGCCGGCACCCGCCTGCGTGATGTGCTTCAACGCCAGCGACCCCAGCGGCGCCAGCGGTCTGGCCGGCGACATCGCCACCGTGGCCGCAATGGGAGCGCATGCGCTGCCGATCGTCACGGCCATCGTGATGCGTGACACCGCCGACGTCTTCGACCAGCACGACATCGACCCCGAGGCGGTGGCCGAACAAGCACGCGCGATCCTTGAAGACGTCACGATTGCGGGCTGGAAGGTGGGCTTTCTGGGCACCGCCGACAACGTCAGCGCGGTGGCCGAGATCCTGTCGGACTACACCGAGATACCCCTGGTGGCCTACGTGCCCAATCTGTCATGGATGGAAGACGATGTGCTGCAACCCTACCAGGACGCGTTTCGCGAACTGATACTGCCGGCCACCGAAGTGCTGGTGGGCAGCCACAAGACGCTGCAGGACTTTCTGCTGCCCGACTGGGAAAGCGAGCGGCCGCCATCGGCCCGTGAACTGGCGGTGGCCGCCGGCGAACACGGCACCCGGTATGTGCTGGTCACCGGCATCATGCTGGCGCCCAAGGCTGCAGCCAAGGCCAGCAAGGGCGAGGCGGCGACACCGCCTGAACAGTTCATCGACAACGTGCTGGCCAGTCCGCAGGGCGCCATCACGGGCGAAAAGTTCGAGCGCTTCGACGCGGCGTTCATGGGCGCCGGCGACACCCTGGCCGCGGCGCTGGCCGCATTGCTGGCCTCTGGCAGCGAACTGCAGCCCGCCGTCGGCGAAGCACTCAGCTTTCTCGACCAGAGCCTTGACGCGGGCTTCCGGCCCGGCATGGGCCACGTCGTGCCCGACCGATTTTTCTGGGCCCTGCCGCCGCCGGAAGAGGGCGAGATGCCCGAAGGCGGCATGCCCGAGCCCGAACCCGAAGACCCGCAAAACAAGGGCACGCCCCGGCGTGTCCACTGACTTCACGACCATGCCCTC
>JBBQMM010000119.1:0-10548 GCA_038328935.1 Burkholderiales bacterium | reverse complement strand
CACAGGTTCACCACCCCACGAGACTGCTGGCTGCCGGCATTGGGTACCGGCACCGAAGGCGTGGCCGCAGACTCGTTGGGGTGAAGACCCCAGAGTCGACCGCGCACGCCGGACTCCAAGGTGTAAGGCCGCAACCGCAGGGTACATGCCCCAGGATTCCGGCTGGCCAAGCAACGGCGCAGCGCCGCGCGCCGCACCAGTCGCCCGCAAGGTCTGAAAAGAGGTCTTGCACAGCCGTGAAGAAGGTCATTCTTTGGACCTGCAGCCCGCGTCATCCATCACGCCGCTGGGCCGCATTGGTGGGCCTGGCACGCCGGGCACGAATAGCTGGCCTCGCGCTTGCACGGTGCCACAGTCCAACGCGCGCGTGCTGCAGGTTCTAGACTGCCGGCTCGCAGACACCGCCCGGTCGCCTGGCCCCACACCGCATGAATCTCACTCCCGCCCTTGCTCCCCGCGCCACCCCTTCGCCGGCCGAAGCCGCCGTCTGGCATGTGCGTGTACTGGGCGGCTTCGAGCTGGACGACGGCCGACAGCGGCTGACGCGGCTGCGCAGCCGGGCGGCCATGGTGCTGGTGGCGCGGCTGGCCATGGCGCCGCAGCGCGACCATTCGCGCGAAGAACTGGTGGCTCTGCTGTGGCCCGAGGCCGATGACGCCGCTGGCCGCAACCGCCTGCGGCAGACGTTGTCGCTGCTGAAGTCGGTGCTGGAACCCCCCGGCGGCCCCACCGTTCTGCAGGCCGACCGCCGCGTGCTGCGCGTGGTGCCGGGGGCGCTGTGGTGCGACGCCATCGCCTTCGAAAAAGCGCAGCGGGCCGGCCAGCGCGAGGTTGCGCAGGCGCTGTACCGCGGTGAACTGCTGCCCGGTTTTTATGACGAATGGGTGGCCGAAGAACGACTTCGCCTGCAAGCTCTGGCTGAACGGTCTTTCGACGGTTCTGCTGCTGCTGCAGCTGCAGCTGCCGATGCCGCGGTATCGGTGCCGGCCCGGCCGGCACCGGCGGCAGCGCGCAGCGCGGGCACCGCGGGTGCACCGGTCACACCCGTCGCACCCGTCGGACCAGCGCCGGGCATGCGACTGCCACAGTACATGACGCGGCTGATCGGCGCCGATCAGCAGGGCGCCCGCTTGCGCGCGCTGGTCGCCGAACAGCGGCTGGTGGTGGTGCTGGGTGCCGGCGGCGCGGGCAAGACCCGGTTGGCCATCGAGGTTGCGCGGCTGCTGGGTGCGGCGTCCGACCGTGGCTCAGCGGGCGACTATTCCGGCGGCCCAAGGGCCAGCGCTGCATCAGCGCCGGCTGTCCGGCAGTCCGCGCATTTTGAACGCGCGCTGTTCGTGTCGCTGGTCGGCGCCGCCTCCCGCACCGAGTTGCTGGACCGCCTGGCGCTGGCGCTGCGCGTGTCGAGCAGCGGCGACGCCGTCGAAAGCTTGCTGGAGGCCCTGGATGGGCGGCCGATGCTGGTGCTGCTGGACAACGCCGAGCAGCTTGAAGAGCCCGCCGCTGCCGCCATTGCCCACCTGGCCGAGCGCCTGCCCGCGGTGCATTGGTTGATCACCTCGCGGCGCCCGCTGGCCCTGGACGGCGAACACGACTTCCACCTCGTCGCATTGGCGCTGCCCGCCGCCGACGCGCCACTGGCCGAGGTGGTGTTGAACCCGGCGGTGGCGCTGTTCGTCGACCGCGCGCGTGCGCACCGCCCTGATTTTCATGTCAGCGCCACGCAGCGGCAGGCGATGGTCGACCTGGTGCGCTGGCTCGACGGCCTGCCGCTGGCCATCGAACTGGCGGCTTCGCACACCCGCTTGCTGGGCCCCGCGGAACTGTTGGCACTGCTGCAAGGCGCGCGCGCCGAACGCGACGGCGGCAGCCTGGTTTTCCTGGCCCGACGCGGTGCACGCAGCGGCAGCGACCCGCGGCATGCGTCGATGCAGGCCGCGGTGGCCTGGAGCTGGCAATTGCTGGCAGCGGCACAGCAGCGCCTGTTGCTGGCGCTGTGCCTGCTGCCCGCCGGCGCCACGCTGGCCGCGGCAGCGGGGCTGGCAGCAGGACCCGGCGCGTCTGCTGCGACTGAAGCTGCGACTGAAGCTGCGACTGAAGTTGCGACCGAAGTTGCGACCGAAGTTGCAACTGAAGCACCGGGTCTGCCCGGCAGCCGGCTGGCACTGGCCGCCACGCAGTCGCTGCTGGAAGCGCTGCTGGCCCAATCGGTGGTGCGCGCCAGCCCGGGCCTGGACGGCCAATGGCGCTACGCCCCGATGGAGCCGGTGCGCGAATTCGTGCTCGCCCATCACGACGCGGCCACGCTGCGCAGCACGCGCCGACGCGTGCTGGACGGCATGCTGGCCTGGGCCGCGGCCATGCCCGCCACGCCGCCGCTGCCCAGCGTGCGCGACGAGTTGCCCAACCTGATGCAAGCGCTGGCCGAAGCGCCGGCCGATGGCGATGCCAACGACGCGTTGCAGTTGGTGCTGCTGTTGCAGTCATCGTGGGGCGAGATCTCGCTGCCTGGCGGCTTGCTGGAATCGCTGGACCGCCTGTTGCAGGCGCCAGGCCTGGATGACTCGCGCGCTGCCGGCGCCCACGCCATGGCCGCCTGGTGCTGCCAGGAGGCAGGCCGGCCCGACGACGTGCGCCGCCACATGGCTGCCGCAATGGCACGACCCTGCCCTGACCTCGCATTGCGGTCGATGGTGCTGTCGCGCGTGGCGCGCATGCACTGGCGCGTGGACAAAGACGCCGCGCGCGCCCGCGCCCTCATCAACGAGGGCCTGCCACTGGCACGAGCCGCAAAGCGGCCGAATACCGAAGCGGCGCTGCTCAGCCTGCAAGGGCACCTGGCCACCGTGGTCGACAAACAGCCCGAGCAGGGCAAGGCGCTGTCGGCGCAGGCGCTGGCGCTGTGGGCGAAGTCCGGCAACCGGCACCTCGTCAACGCCGGCCGTTACAACGTGGCCGTGCAGACGCTGGAGGCCGGCCATGCGGCGGCCTCGCTGCCTGAGTTCGAGGCGCTGGCCATCGAAGGCCGGGAGCTGCAGGACTGGGACCTGGCCTCGGGTGCGCTGGAAGCACAGGGCACGGCACTGCAGAAGTTGCGCCGCTGGTCTGAATCGGCGGCTTGCCTGCGTGAGAGCCTGGCGGTGGCCTGGGACGGGCTGGAGATGCAGGCCACCGTCTACGCGCTCTGGAACGTCACACCCACCCTGGCGCGGCTGCGCCTGGGTGTGCTGGCCGCTGAAACCATGGGCGCGGCCGAGGTGCTGTGGCTGCAACGTTTTGGCGCCATGGACCAGCGCGACCGGCGCGACCTGCGGCGCATCCGCCGTTTTGCACGTGTGCTGCTGGGGTCCGATGCCGCAGCGCGGGCCTGGCAAGCCGGCGCTGCACGCACGCTGGGCCAGGCGGTGCAGGCGGTGCTGAACGCTGGGCTGTGACGGCTTGTGAAGGCCTGTGACGGCCTGGTGCCAGCCTTGTGGTGGCCGACGCTGACGGCAACGGATCGCGGGCGAAGATCAGCGGGCAACATCGATCCGCGTCAGCGGGCGGGCCATGCAGCCGGCCGCTTTGCACCGGATGCTGGCCTGCAGACCCGCGCCGTGGCAAGGCACACTTTCGATCTTTTCCGCTTTTCCTTCCGCCCGGAGTCTGCATTGCCGCTGCCGCCGTCCCGCCTGCCCTCCTCACCCGCCCCCGGCACGCCAGGGCCGTCAGCTGCCGCACGCCATCTGGGCCGGGCCGGCCTGTTGCCCTTTGTCGCTTGTGCCGCTGTGGCCCTGTGGGGCCCCGCCGCGTGGCAGCCCGCAGCCGCGGCGGCGCTGGCGGCCTACGCAGCCGTCATCGTTTCCTTTCTCGGCGGCATTCACTGGGGCCTGGCCATGCGGCAACAGCCGCAGGCCGGCACCATGCTGCTGGCCTGGGGCGTGGTGCCGTCGCTGCTGGCCTGGCCGGCGCTGCTGTTGCCGTCGACGCCGGGTCTGGGGCTGTTGGGAACCGTCCTTTTGTTGTGTTATGCGGCAGACCGCCGGCTGTACCCGCCGCAGGGCATGGCCGCGTGGTTGGGCTTGCGCGCGCAACTGACCGCCGTGGCCAGCCTGAGCTGCTGGGCTGCCGCCGCGGCCCAGCAGTGGCTGCGATAGCCACCGCGCATCACATGGGCAGGCGCGCTTGCGCAATGTTTGACCGCATCAGCAGCAAACCCGCACCTCTTGCGAGTTCAAGTTCGGGCACCGTGACTGGCCTTCCCGCCCTGCAGCTCCCTGCAGCTACCAGGGCAGTCGCTGCCCGTCGTAGGCCACGAAGCAGCCCGATGCTTCGGGCGGCACGGCGTTCAGCGCGGCCAGCATGAGCGCCGCAGCCTGTGCGGGGTCTTGCCCGATCTCGTCGCCGCGAAACGGCCGCGACAGCGCCGACTTCACCGTGCCCGGGTGCAGCGCCACCAGCGTGGCGCCCGGGCGCGTGCGGCGCAGCTCGATGGCTGCCGTCTTCAGCATCATGTTCAGCGCCGCCTTGGACGCGCGGTAGCTGGCCCAGCCGCCCAGCCGGTTGTCTTCGATGCTGCCCACCCTGGCCGACAGCACGGCCAGCACGCTGCGCTGCTTGTCCAGCAAAGGGCTGAAGTGACGCAGCACCATCGCCGGTCCGTGGACATTGATGCGAAAGACGGCTTCCATCGATGCGTAGCTCAGGTCCGCCAGCCGCTTCTCGGGCGTGAAGCCCGGACCATGCAGCACGCCCGTGGCGACGATCAGCAGGTGCACGGGCGCTTCATCGCGCAGGGCCGCCGCGGCGGCAGCGATGCTCGGTTCGTCGGCATAGTCCAGTGGCGGCTGCGACTGGCGGTGCAGCCCCCGCACCGCGGCGCAGCGTGGGTCGGCTTGCAGTTGCTCGACGAAGGCTGCACCGATGCCGCCCCGCGCCCCAATGACCAGCGCCCGGTACGGTGCGGGCAGCGATGACATCATGCGCGCCCCCAGGACGCCGTGTTGCGGCGCCCGTTCCCCGCGGCGATCGACAAAAGTGGCGAGGCCACTCCTTCTTGAGAGATCGGCACGCGGTCGCGGTGCTCAGGGCCTGAGGGCCTCGGGCCGGGTGCCACCGTTGCTGGTGGCGCGGGGTCTTGCTGCACCCGGCTCACACCCATCCCTGCCGCCACAGTGCGCTGTCGCGCAGCTCGCGCCACGCGATGCGGCGCGAGAGCCCCGAATGCACGGCCTCGATCTCCACCCACAGCACAGGACCCTCGGGCTCATCAGGCTCGATCACCTTGGCGACCAGGAAATGCTTCTGCCGGGCCACCGGTTGCACCGCCGTCCATTTGCTGAGCAGCAGCTTCTTCGGATGCAAGGGATTCATGTTCAGCTCGACCGCATTTCAACTCGACCGCAGATCAGCTCGAAACCACATCAGCTCGACCGCACATCAGCTCGAAAGCACGCGTGCTGCCAGTGGATAGGCCGGATCGTTGTAGCCCGGTGTAGACGCGTGCCCCGGCGTGACCAGGCTGTCGACCAGCGCTTCGTCTTCGGCGCTGATGGTGCAGTCCAGCGCACCGAAATACGACTGCCACTGCTGCAGCGTGCGCGGCCCGGCGATCACTGCGCTGACGGCCTTGTGGGCCAGCACCCAGGCGGTGGCAAAGTGGGCCAGCGCCACGCCCTTGCTGTCGCAATGCGTCTTCAGCGTCTGCGCGATGGCCAGTGACTCTTCGCGGAACTCGGTCTGCATCATGCGTTTGTCGCCGCGCGCGGCACGGCTGCCTGCGGCCGGCGCAGCGCCGGGCAGGTACTTGCCGGCCAGTACCCCGCGCGCAATCGGGCTGTAGGGCACGACGCCGATGCCGTGCTGGTGGCAGACCTCCAGCACCTCCACCTCGGGCTGCCGGTTCAGCAGGTTGTAGTAGGGCTGGCACACCACCGGCCCGGGCATGCCCAGCTGGCGCGCCAGGTGCACCACCTCGGCAATGCGCCAGCCACGGAAGTTGGAGACACCCCAGTAGCGGATCTTGCCGGTGCGCAGCAGCACGTCCAGCGCACGCAGCGGCTCTTCCAGGTCCATGCCGTTGAAGTCGCGGTGCAGGTAGTAGATGTCGATGTGGTCAGTAGCCAGCCGCTGCAGGCTGGCCTCGCATTCACGCAGCATCCAGCTGCGCGCATAGTGCGACTCGTTGGGGCGGTCCGACATCTTGTTGCCGATCTTCGTGGCGAGCACCCAGTCGTGGCGCGTGTGCTTGATCAGCGCGCCCACCATCGTCTCCGACGCGCCCGTGGTGTAGACATCGGCGGTGTCGATGAAGTTCACGCCCTCGGCGTGCGCGTGATCGCAGATGCGCTGCGCTTCGGCCTGCTCGGTCTGGTCACCGAACATCATCGTGCCCAGGCAAAGGCGCGACACTTGAAGCGGGCTCTTGCCCAGCGATTGGTAGCGCATCGAAGGTCTCCGTGGACGCGGGCCTGGAATGAAACAGAGGCCGGACAGCGAGTGTAGGGTGCCGCGCCCGAGTGCCGTGCCTGAGTGCCGCGCCTGAGTGCTGCGCCCAGCATCACTCAAGTGCCGCGCCCCACGACCGGCACCCAGCGCCCAACCGCAACGTCAGGCCAGCCGCAGCCGCAAGCCGCAGAATCAGCCGCAAGCGATAGGCGGCCACCGGTTGCGTGGCCCGTCATCGCACCCCGAAAGCGCCGCCAAACGCCCCCGCTCCTTTCCATGAAAACCCCTTTCCTGATCGCCCTGGCCGCGGGCCTGGTGAGCCTGCTGATCGCCTTCGTGCCGGTGCTCAGGCACATGTTCAGCCCACCTGGCCCGACCCAGCAACAAGCGCCGGCATCCGGTGCCCCATGGCAGATTGCGCTGCCGGCGGCCGGGCAGTCGCGCGTGTTCGGCCTGCTGCTGCCCGGCAGCACCTTGGCCGACACGCGCAAGCGTTGGCCCGAGGAGCTGAAACTGGCCTTGATGACGGACTTCGGCGGCCGCGTGGCGCTGGAGGGCTATGTCGAGCGCTTCGAGGCCGGCGGTGTAACGGGGCGGCTGCTGCTGGCCTTCGACACCGAGGCGCAGGCGGCCGCGGTGAACCGCTGGCGCGACACCCTGCGCGGCACACCCACCGAATCAGGCGGGCGTCAGCACCACTTGTCTGAAGCCGCCAGCACCGAGCTGGCCCCTGCGCGCCTGGTGGGCTTGAGCTTCCTACCCGCAGCGCAGCTGGACGCCGAGCTGCTGACGGCTCGGTTCGGGCCGCCGGCCGAGCGCATCGCCGGCGGCGAGCGTCTGCAACACTGGCTGTACCCGGCGCTGGGCCTGGCGGTGGTGCTGGACAGCAAGGGCCGCGACGTGCTGCAGTACGTGGCGCCGGCCGACTTCGAGCGCCGTCTGGCGGCACCCTTGCGAGCCGCTCCGAAGCCGCCTTGACGCGGTCCGCAAGCGCTGGCCTGCGTCGACCCTCCATCGACCGAGCCAGCGCCATCATGCGGCGCACTCACCCAGAGCAGAACCCGGCGCAAACCCCCGGTGCAAACCCCGGCGCAGACTGGCTGCGCCATAACCGGGCACCAGACCCAAAGACCCTGCCCACTGCACACAGACCTATGATTCCCGGTCACCCCTGACCACCCTCGAGGCCCGCGATGCCCACCACTCAGCACCCCTTTGCCAGCACCCGGTCCACCTTCACCACGGCTTCCGGCAAGACCGGATGTCTGTACTCGCTGCCTGCGCTGGCGCTTCAATTTCCAGGCGTCAGGCGGCTGCCGCACAGCCTGCGCATCGTGCTGGAAAGCGTGCTGCGCAACTGCGACGGCCTGAAGGTGACACCCGAACACGTGGCGCGGCTGGCAGGCTGGCAACCGGCTGCCACGCGCACGGACGAGATTCCGTTCGTCGTCGCACGCGTGGTGCTGCAGGACTTCACCGGCGTGCCGCTGCTGGTCGACCTTGCAGCCATGCGCAACGTGGCGCAGCGCATGGGCCTGGACCCCAAGCGCATCGAGCCGCTGGTGCCGGTGGACCTGGTGGTGGACCACAGCATCATGATCGACCACTACGCGTCGCCGCAGGCGCTGGACCTGAACATGAAGCTCGAGTTCCAGCGCAACCAGGAACGCTACCGTTTCATGAAGTGGGGCATGGACGCGTTCAGCACCTTCGGCGTGGTGCCGCCGGGTTTCGGCATCGTGCACCAGGTGCACCTGGAGTACCTGGCGCGCGGCGTGCACAAGGCGCCGGGCGTGGCGACCGGCGCAGGCAAGGCGCCGAAGACCTACTACCCCGACACCCTGGTGGGCACCGACAGCCACACCACGATGATCAACGGCATCGGCGTCGTGGGCTGGGGCGTGGGCGGCATCGAGGCCGAAGCGGCGATGCTGGGCCAGCCGGTGTATCTGCTGACGCCCGATGTGGTGGGCCTGGAGCTCAGCGGCCGGCTGCGCGAAGGCGTGACGGCCACCGACCTGGTGCTCACCGTCACCGAGCTGCTGCGCAAGGCCCAGGTGGTGGGCAAGTTCGTCGAGTTCTGCGGTGAAGGCACACGCACGCTCAGCCTGCCCGACCGCGCCACCATCGCCAACATGGCGCCCGAATACGGCGCCACGATGGGTTTCTTTCCGGTCGACGACAAGACCGTGGACTACCTGCGCGGCACCGGGCGCAGACAGAGCGAGATCGAGGCCTTCGAAGCCTACTTCAAGGCGCAGCAGCTCTTTGGCGTGCCGCTGGCAAGTGACATCGACTACTCGCAGCTGATCCAGCTCGACCTGGCCAGCGTCACGCCCAGCCTCAGCGGCCCGAAGCGCCCGCAAGACCGCATCGAACTGGGCCACGTGGCGAGCAGCTTCGAGCGGCTGTTCAGCGCGCCCGCTGCCGACAACGGCTTCAATCAGCCCGCCGCGCGGCTGGCTGCGCCAGCGCAGACCACGGCCGGCCTGGAGTTGCACCACGGCGACGTGCTCATCGCCGCCATCACCAGTTGCACCAACACCAGCAACCCCGGCGTGATGCTGGCCGCCGGCCTGCTGGCCAAGAAAGCGGTGCAGGCCGGGTTGAAGGTGGCGCCTCACATCAAGACCTCGCTGGCGCCGGGCTCGCGTGTCGTGACCACCTATCTGGAAGATGCCGGCCTGCTGCCCTATCTGGAAAAGCTGGGCTTCAACGTTGCCGCCTACGGCTGCACCACCTGCATCGGCAACGCCGGTGACCTGACGCCCGAGATCAACGCGGCCATCACCGGCAACGACCTGGTGTGCGCCGCCGTGCTGTCGGGCAACCGAAATTTCGAGGCACGCATCCATCCCCACCTGAAGGCCAACTTCCTGGCCAGCCCGCCGCTGGTGGTGGCCTACGCCATTGCCGGCACCGTGCGGCGCGACTTGATGACCGAACCGGTGGGCCAGGGCCACGATGGCAAGGACATCTACCTGGGCGACATCTGGCCCGGCAGCGACGAGATTGCGGCGCTGATGAAGTTTGCGATGAACGGCAAGACTTTCCGCAAGAACTATGAAAAGGTGGCGAGCAAGCCCGGCAAGCTGTGGCAGAAGATCGTCGGCGACACCGGAGTCGTCTACTCCTGGCCCCACAGCAGCTACATCGCCGAGCCGCCCTTTTTCAGAGACTTCACGATGCAGCCACCGGCGCTGGCAAGCGGTGCGGATGCCGTTCGCGGCGCGCGCGTGATGGCGCTTTTCGGCGACAGCATCACCACCGACCACATCAGCCCTGCCGGCAGCTTCGCCGACACCTCACCGGCTGGCCGCTACCTGCTGGCACAAGGCGTGCTGAAGGCCGACTTCAACAGCTACGGCGCCCGCCGCGGCAACCACGAGGTGATGATGCGCGGCACCTTTGCCAACGTGCGCGTGAAGAACCTGATGATCCCGCCGCAGGCCGATGGCAGCCGCGTCGAGGGTGGCTACACGCTGATGCAGCCGGCCACGGCCGCCGCCGCGCAGCCGGTGCCTATCTACGACGCCGCCATGGCCTATGTGGCCGCCGGCACGCCGACGGTGGTGTTGGCGGGCGAGGAATACGGCACCGGCTCCAGCCGCGACTGGGCCGCCAAGGGCACCGCGCTGCTGGGCATCAAGGCGGTGGTGGCACGCAGCTTCGAGCGCATCCACCGCAGCAACCTGATCGGCATGGGCGTGCTGCCGCTGCAGTTCAAGGCCGGTACCTCGTGGCAGACGCTGGGCCTGCGCGGCGACGAGGTGCTGGATGTGCTGCTGGCGCCCGAGATCAAACCGCTTTCAGACGCGGTGCTGGTGGTCACGGGGGTGGACGGCACACGGCGCGAAGTGCCGGTCACGCTGCGCATCGACACCGCCATCGAGGTCGCCTACTACCAGCATGGCGGCATCCTGCCGTTCGTGTTGCGGCAGCTGCTGGCGGTTTGAGCCCACGTGCCCCTGCCGACGGCGGGCCGGCCAGGAAAGGCTCAGCGGCCGCGCAAGAACAGCGCGTCCAGGTCCTTCAGCGACACCTGGCGCCAGGTGGGGCGGCCGTGGTTGCAGGTGTCGGCGCGCTCGGTGCACTCCATGTCGCGCAAGAGCGCGTTCATTT
>JBBQMM010000118.1:0-10573 GCA_038328935.1 Burkholderiales bacterium | reverse complement strand
GCGACAAAGAGCCCGAGAAGTGACGAGGCCCAGCGCTAGGAGAGACCGCAAGGCCATCGGATTCGACGGCCGCTGGCGTGCTCTGCGCGCAGACCGAGAGCGCGGCGGATGTCCGCGATAGGCGAGGACCGGGGAGCACGGGCCCGAGCTGGATGATGTCTTCCGGCGGGGTCGGCATATGGTCCGCCGGCACCACGGGTTTTTCGTCCTACGACCGGGCGGAGCACCAGCCGACAGACGCGACCCAGACCCTCGTCGACGCTCGTGCATCGGCCGCCAAACGCGGACCGACACTTCTTTCACACACCCACGAGAGGACCGATATGAACAAGGATCAAGTCAAGGAGTCAAGGGCACTGCTGAGCAAGGCATGACCTTGCCCTCGTTCCACAGCTCGCGGTGAGTGGCGTTGGCTGCGGTTCCCATGATGGTCTCCCTTAGAGTTGAGGGACCACAAAGATTGCGCCATGTCGCCACAGAGGCCCATGCCGTCCCTCAACCGGGTCGCCGGCAAGACGAGGCGTCGGCCGGCAGCTTCCTGGCGTTCAAGCGAACTCGCGGTCCCGGCCATTATGGAGAGCTGCACATAATGGCCGTTATGCACAGGCCTCAGTTATGAACAGCTTGGGCTGGTCGTGCGACGGGGCTTCCTCGTGATGGGGGTGGACTCGGCGACCGGGTTCTGCACATAGTCACAGCGTCTTGAGGAACGCCAACAGCGAGTCCGTCGCCCTGAAGCGGCGTACCGGCGTCTCGGGGTCCTGCAACCGGGCCAAGGCCTTCTCCTTCATCGCCAGGTCCGCTTCGACGTATTGATGCGTTGTCGTCGGGCTCTCGTGACCCAACCACAAGGCGATCACGCTGATGTCCACGCCGGACTGCAACAAGTGCATGGCTGTGGTGTGACGCAAGGTATGAGGGGAGATCGAGCGCTTGGCCAGGCTGGGCTGCGTGCTTGTGGCTGCCTTCACTGCCAAGGCCAGGCGTTGTGTGACGTTGAAGCGCGTCATTGCCTGCCCACCCCTGTTGGGCAGCAAGGCCGACGTCGAATCGGCGTTGAGCCGCAGCCACGCCCGGATCGCCTTGACCGTCGAGCGCCACAGTGGCACCGAGCGCTCATTGCGTCCCTTGCCGTGTAGGTGAACGCAGGCCGCAGCGTCCAGCCCCACGTCGCTGACCTTCACGCCGAGGACCCGATCACGCTGGCTCCCAGCCGAGGCCGGGCTGGCCGATCACTGCCAGCATCTCTTCGCGCGAGAGGAAGCCGAACGGCCATCACTTGACGGTCACGATCGGCCGGTCTGCCGTGGTTCAGCCACTTCGGCGATCAATTTGTTCCGCGTCCGCCTGGCTGCGCGACTGTGTCCCATGGGTTAAACAGTAGCGCTCCGGTCGCTGCGAACTCAGCCACGTTGCGGGTGACCACGGTCATGTTGTGAACCATCGCCGTAGCGGCGATCAGGGCATCACGTTCTGATCTCGGGTTGGGCACATGCAGGGCTGCGCACCGCTGCGCAACGGCGGTGTCCACAGGTACAACGCGCCCCGAGAACGCCGGCAATACATACTGATCCAGCCAAGCCCTGAGCAAGGCGCCCTGTTTGGGGTCGCGACGTAGCACCAGCAGCACGCCGGTTTCCAGTTCCAGGATGGTGATGGCTGAAACAAAGAGCGAATTGGCGGGCACTCTGGAGGCCCACGCCGCCACGTTCCGATCGGCCTTGCCCGCCTTGGCCTTGCGCAGTTCAGAGACAACGTTGGTGTCGAGTACAAACATCAGCTCAGATCTGCTGGCCGGGCGATGCGGCCTGCACGCGGGGGTTCGAACGCGATGTCGGCTACACCGGGCATGGCCAGCAGGTCGGCGATGCTGGCCGTCTTCTGAGTGAGCTTCTGGTAGGCCTCGATGGTCAGCAGCACATGCGCCGGGCGACCACGATCCGTGATGATGACAGGGCCCTTGCTGGCAGCCCGCTTTGCACCGCTGGCGTCCTGGTTGAACTCTCGGCTCGAAACGGTGGTGATAGGCACGGGCGAACTCCTGATCTGATGCGTCACAATGTAGAAACGTTACTACATCGTGACGCCTGCGACAAGCTCCGGCGGTATCTGGCAATGACTGCATGCCAACATTCTGGGGAAGGACCGAGTTTTGACGCCGCCAAGTGCTGGTTGTGATCGAAAGACCGCTTCCAGGATTTCATCGCTGCGGGTGGATTTCGATTGACGTCCGCTGTACTCTGGGACCGGTCAGGCGCCGCGTATTTCGCGGCCCTTGAACGTCCGGACCTGGCCGCCAGCTACCGGCCGGTCCTGCTCCACGAAGCTGCCATCGGCACCCCAACACTCACGCCAGTTCCCGCGCTTGTTCGAGTCTGACGCGCGGCGAAAACTCCCCCGTGAGTCGGGTCTTCGAAGTCGTCAGCTGGCACCGGGTTTAACGTCCGCCTGCGCTTCGGCCGCCACGCTACAGCACCGATGCGGGCGGCCGGGCTGCACGGACGACACCGTAGCCATGTGAAGGTCGCTTCGGTCCGGGCCTTGTTTCCACCCACCAGGCCAAATGCGAGTTATCGGCTGATGTTTGATCCCATTCGGCGGACCACGTACGCAGCACGGCGGGTCAGTCACATACCGCCCAGCACGCGCCCGGCTGCTGCGATGAAGCCCTCGGGCCGCACCTCCACCCGGTGCTGCTCGTTGAACTCCTGCAGCCGGCGCAGTTCGCGCCTCACCCATGGCGGAAACCCGGCCCGGCCAGCACGGCGGTCGACCAGCAAGTCTTCCAGCACCCGGGCCGTCATGGTCTCATCGGGCCAGACCCAGGCCACGCGGTTGGCCACGCGCGGGAATGCCGTGCAAAGACGGTACGGGCGGCGGCGCGCCGGCAGCCGCTGCAACCAGCGGCGCGTGGTGCCGGTGAGTGCAAAGTCGCGCGGCAGTTCGGGGCGGCGCACGCGATGCCAGTCCTGCGTCCAGGGCACGGGCTCGGCGGCCCAACTGAGCTTCTTCAACACGTCCATCATGGCGACCCCCGCTGCGGGCGCACCAGACAGCGGGTCCGTCTGGCTTCGCAACCGGTCTATCGGCCGCGGCTGCCGGCACTTGAGCGTGCAGGGTCACGAGTCAATCGGATGAAGAGTCCCCAACCGCATGGTTCCTTCACTCATACCCCCCAAACGGGGCAGACGACGAAAGTCGTCCGCCCATGGGGCGCTCTCAGACCGCCGGTGCGCGCAGCGCGCGGCTGAGCATGACGACCGGAATCAGCCCCACCGCCACGATGGCCAGCGAGGGCAGTGCGGCTTCGGCCAGGCGTTCGTCGCGCGCCAGGTTGTAGGCCACCACGGCCAGCGTGTCGCTGCCGAACGGGCGCAGCACCAGCGTGGCCGGCAACTCCTTCATCACGTCCACGAACACCAGCAGAGCGGCGGCCAGCGCCGAGCGCCTGAGCAAGGGCAGGTGCAGCTCGAAAAACACGCGGCGGCCGTTGCCGCCCAGCATGCGTGCCGTTTCGTCCACCGCCAGCGGCAGCCGCGCGTAGCCCGCTTCCACCGACTGTAGCGCCACCGCGGAAAACCGCACCAGGTAGGCCAGCATCAGACCCGCCACGCCGCCGGTGAGCCACGCTGCGGCGCCTGACTCCGGCCAGCGCTGCTGCACCCAGGCCAGCGGCAGCAGCAGGCCCACCGCCACCACCGCACCGGGCACGGCATAGCCCAGCGACAGCACCCGTGCAGCGAAAGGCAGCAGCCTGCCTTCTCCCCTGCGCAACGCAAAGGCCACCGCCAGCGCCAGCACGGTAGCGAGCAGCGCCGCCAGGCCGGCCAGCTTGAAGCTGCTGAGGGCCCATCCCACAAACCGCGCCATCGGCAAACCCAACTCGGCGTAACGGGCCTCTTGCACCAGCAAATGCACCAACCACCCCACGGGCAATACAAAACCCAGCAGCACGGGCAGGCTGCACACCGCGGTCAGAGCCCAGGCGGGTGCCCCGCGCAGCAGCAGCGCACGGGCTTCCGAAGCGCCAGCGCCCTGACCGCCCGCGGCAAAGCGCAAGCGACGCTGCGCGTGGCGTTCGGCCGTCAACAGCACCGCCACCACCACCAGCAACACGGCGGCCAACTGTGCAGCGGCCAGGCGGTCGCCCATCACCAGCCAGGCCTTGTAGATGCCAGTGCTGAAGGTGGTGAGGCCGAAATACGAGCCCACCCCATAGTCGGCCAGCGTCTCCATCAGTGCCAGCGCCGTGCCGGCGGCCACCGCCGGCCGGGCCATCGGCAGCGCCACTTCCAGCACACGGCGCCGCATCGGGGCGCCCAGCAGACGCGCTGCCTCCATCAAGCGCACCGCGCGCTCGCCCAGGGCCGCACGCACCAGCAGGTAGACGTAGGGGTACAGACACAGCACGAACAGGACCACCGCCCCGGGCAGGCTGCGCACATCGCCCCACAAGGCACTGCGCACACCCAGCAGCTGGCGCAGCGCCGTCTGCAGGCTGCCGCTGAACTGCAGTGCATCGGTCCACGCGTAGGCCAGCACATAGGCCGGCATCGCCAGAGGCAGCAACAACGCCCATTCCAGGACCCGGCGGCCGGGGAATTCGAACAAGGTCACCATCACCGCCAGCGCCGAGCCCAGCACCATCACGCCCAGGCCGACGCCGCCGGCCAGCAGCAGCGACTGCACCGCGTAGCCCGGCAGCACGGTTTGCCACTGGTGGCGCAGCCCGGCCCATGAGGCCTCGTCCACGGCAAACCAGGCGCTCAGCACACCCAGTACCGGCAATGCGAGCAACAAACAGGCAAAGGTGAGCAGAGCGCGAAAGGGAGCAGACACAACGGCGATCAAGGCGGACGGGTCACGGAAAACGAAGATCGGAATGCGAACGATGGGAATGCGAACAATGCGCATTCAAGCTCGCGCGATTATGATGGCGGCATGTTTCTCAGCCTCGAGTCGGTGTCGGTCCGGTACGCACGCACGCCTGTTGCACGCCCGGCTGTTGACGCGGTGTCGATGAGCCTGCGCCAGGGTGACATCGGTGTGCTCATCGGGCCATCGGGCTGCGGCAAGACCTCGTTGCTGCGCGCCGTGGCGGGCCTGGAACGTTGCGCCGAGGGCCGCGTGCGCATAGGGCAGCAGACGTTGTCGGATGCTGCCGGCGGCCTGCATCTCAGCCCCGAGCAGCGGCAGATCGGCATGGTGTTTCAGGACTACGCGCTGTTTCCGCACTTGAGCATTGCCGACAACGTGGCCTTCGGCATTGCCGCGCTGCCCAAGGCCGAACGCCGGGCGCGCACGCAGGAGATGCTGGAGCTGGTGGGCCTGGCGCACGCCGCCAGCCGCGCGCCACACCAGTTGAGCGGCGGCCAGCAGCAGCGCGTGGCGTTGGCGCGCGCCTTGGCGCCGCGGCCCCGGCTGTTGCTGCTGGACGAGCCTTTTTCCAGTCTGGACGTGGACCTGCGCGAACGGCTGGCGCAGGAGGTGCGTGAAATCCTGAAGACCAGCGGCACCACGGCGCTGCTCGTCACGCACGACCAGCTGGAAGCGTTCGCCGTGGGCGACATGATCGGCGTCATGAACAAGGGGCATCTCGAGCAATGGGACGATGCCTATTCGCTGTACCACCGGCCGGCCAGCCGCTTCGTGGCGCAATTCATCGGCCACGGCGTGTTTGCACCGGCGCAGATCGTGGCTTGCGCGCACGGCCCCTGCGTGCACACCCCGGTGGGTGAACTCGACGACATCGCCGGCTGCCCGCTGCCCGGCATCTACCCCGACGGTGAATGCGACGTGCTGCTGCGCGCCGACGACATCGTGCACGACGACGCCTCGCCGGTGCGCGCGCTGATCGAGCGCAAGGCCTTCCGCGGCTCGGAGTTCCTGCTGACGCTGCGGCTACAGGGCGGCCAGCGCGTGATGGCCCATGTGCCGTCGCACCACGACCACCAGCTCGGTGAGTGGATCGGCATCCGCGCGCAGGTCGACCATGTGGTCACCTTCCCGCGTGAGGCCGTGCCCGAAAGGCCGCACATACAGCCGGCCTGAAGTCGGGCGCAGCCCTGCGTGAACGGCCACTCGTCATAGGGCGCATGCCGCGATTTCGCGTCAAACCGGCCCGCTCGAGGAATTGACACATCTTTACCGCGTTTCACTGCCCTGCCAAGAGGCCTTGGCACGGTGTCAGCCAAGGCGCCCCCACCTATACTTGCTCGTCCGGCCACGCTGGGTCGGTTCTGCCTTGAAAGGGGTGGCTTGACGATGGGCTCAAAACTGAAATTCGCCGGTGTTCTGGCCTTGGGTGTCGTTGCCGGTGCGTTGACCACCATGCAGTTGCAGGCAGTGGCGCGCAGCACGGTGGCACTGCCGCTGGAAGAACTGCAGCAGTTGTCGGCTGTGTTCGACCGCGTGAAGACCGAATACGTGGAGCCCGTCGACGAGAAGAAGCTCATCGGCGACGCCATCGCCGGCATGGTGGCCGGCCTCGACCCGCACTCGCAGTATCTCGACAAGAAGACACTGAAGGAATTTCGCGAGAACACGGGCGGCAAGTTCGTCGGTATCGGCATCGAGATGTCGATGGAAGAAGGCGCCGTCAAGGTGGTCTCGCCGATCGAAGGTTCACCCGCCTTTCGCGCCGGCCTGAAGACCGGCGACCTGATCACGCGCATCGACGACACCCCCGTGCGCGGCCTCACCGTCGACCAGGCCGTCAAGCGCATGCGCGGCGACCCGCAGACCAAGGTGGTGCTCACGGTTTTCCGCAAACTGGAAAGCCGCAGCTTTCCGGTGACCATCATCCGTGAAGAAATCCGCATGCAAAGCGTGCGCGCCAAGATGGTCGAGCCCGGCTACGGCTGGCTGCGCGTGAGCCAATTCCAGGAACGCACGATCGAAGACTTCGTGCGCAAGATCGAAGACCTGTACAAACAAGACCCGAACCTGAAGGGTCTGGTGCTCGACCTGCGCAACGACCCGGGCGGCCTGCTCGACGGCGCCGTGGCACTGTCGGCGGCCTTCCTGCCCAGCGATGTGGTGGTGGTTTCCACCAACGGCCAGCTGGCCGATTCGAAGCGCACCTTCAAGGCCGCCGTCGAAGACTACGGCCGTCGCAGCAGCAGTGACCCGCTGAAGCGGCTGCCCGCAGCGCTGAAGAAGGTGCCGCTGGTGGTGCTGGTCAACGAGGGTTCGGCCTCGGCCAGCGAAATCGTGGCCGGCGCGCTGCAAGACCACAAGCGCGCCACCATCATGGGTGCGCAGACCTTCGGCAAGGGCTCGGTGCAGACCATCCGCCCGCTGCCCGGCGATACGGCACTGAAGATCACCACCGCGCGCTACTACACGCCGGCCGGCAAGTCGATCCAGGCCAAGGGCATCACGCCCGATGTCTTTCTGGACGAAACTGCCGAAGGTAACGTGTTTGCAGCGCTGCGCATGCGCGAGGCCGACCTGAACAAGCACCTGCAAGGCGCCGACGAGAAGAAAGACACCGAGCGCGAGAAGGCGCGGGAAGAAGCGCGCCAGAAACTCGAAGAGCAGCTGGCCAAGAGCAAAGAGCCGGTGAAGCCGCTGCCAGAGTACGGCACGGCCGAAGACTTCCCGCTGCAGCAGGCGCTGAACAAGCTGCGCGGCCTGCCTGTGGTGGCCAGCAAGACCAGCGCCGAGCAGCGCGCCGAGGCGGCTACCGCTGACAAGAAGTAGTCCATGTGGGCGCTGGCTGCGCCTGTGGCCGCGCCACCGTTTCAAACCTGTAAAGCCCGCTTCAGATGTCAAAGTCGGCGGGCTTTGCGCTGACATGAACGACCAGCTTGCGCTGAGAGGCTGAGAGTCTTTCGATCATGCCCACTCATCACGCCAAAAGACGCCCGCTCGTCGTTGCAAATGCGCGCCATAGCTGAGTGCATGAACGACCAACAACTCCTGCGTTATGCCCGCCATGTGATGCTGGGCGAGATCGGCATCGAGGGTCAGCAACGGCTGCTCGACGCGCACGCGCTGGTGATCGGCGCCGGTGGCCTGGGATCGCCGGCGATGCTGTACCTGGGCACGGCCGGCGTGGGGCGCATCACCGTGGTGGACCACGACCACGTGGAGCTGAGCAACCTGCAGCGCCAGATTGCCCACGGCCAGTCGCGCCTGGGCCTGCCCAAGGCCGAGTCGGCCTGCGCCAGCGTGGCGGCACTCAACCCCGGCCCGCAGCTGCGTGCCGTGGTGGCACGAGCCGACGCAGCCCTGCTGGCCGAATGGGTGCCGCAGGCCGACGTGGTGCTGGACTGCACCGACAACTTCGCCACCCGCCACCTCATCAACGCTGCCTGCGTGCGCCACCGCAAGCCGCTGGTGTCGGGTGCCGCCATCGGCTGGGATGCCCAGATCTCGGTCTACGACACGCGCGACCCTGCGGCTCCCTGTTATGCCTGCCTGTTTCCACCCGAAGCCACCTATGAAGAAGTGGCCTGCGCCACGATGGGCGTGTTCGCGCCGCTGGTGGGCATCGTCGGCAGCACGCAGGCCGCCGAGGCGCTGAAGCTGCTGGCGCGCACCGGCACGTCGCTGGCCGGCCAGCTGTTGATGCTGGACGCGCGCACCATGCAATGGGAGCGCATCAGCCTGGGGCGCGAGCCGCATTGCACGGTCTGTGAAACGCGGCCGGCGGCCGCCGCGGCCTGACAGAGCCTGCACCCGACGCCGGTATGCGGCAGCCGCCGCAGGCCCGACCCCGGCACCCATCCACAACAAAACCACACATCGATGCCATGACCGACAAACTGCAGCCCGCCCGCACGGCCGGCCCCCAGGGCGCGCCTGCACTGGGCGAGCGCAACTTTCCGAGCGCCGGCGAAGAGGTGGCCCATGCCACGCCGCCGTCGCTTTACGACGGGCCCGAGAGTGCGTATCGGTTGGCCTTCACCGACACCGAGTTCCTGCTGCGAGAAGAGCTGCGCCCGGTGCGCATGCAGCTTGAACTGCTGAAGCCCGAACTGGTGCAGCGCGAACAGGGCATCGAGTCGACGATCGTCATCTTCGGCAGCGCCCGCGTCAGACCGCGCGACCAGGCGCAGCTTGAGCTGCAGGCCGCGCAAGCCGGCGCCGACACCGCGGCCATGCGCCGTGCGCAGATGGCGCTGGACATGAGCCACTACTACGAAGAGGCGAAGAAGTTCGCGGCGCTGGTCACGCAGCGCTCGCGTGCATTGGACACGCCGATCTACGTGGTCACCGGTGGCGGCCCCGGCATCATGGAAGCGGGCAACCGAGGCGCCTTCGAAGTGGGTGGCAAGAGCATCGGCCTGAACATCGTGCTGCCGCACGAACAGCAGCCCAACCCCTACATCACGCCCGAGCTGTGCTTTCAGTTTCACTACTTCGCGCTGCGCAAGATGCACTTCCTGATGCGCAGCATCGCGCTGGTGTGTTTCCCGGGGGGCTTCGGCACGCTGGACGAACTGTTCGAGACACTCACGCTGGTGCAGACCGGCAAGAGCCGCATGCGGCCCATCTTGCTGTTCGGGCGTGCGTTCTGGGAAAAGCTGATCAACCTGCAACTGCTGATCGACATGGGGCTGATCAGCCCCGGCGACGAGAACCTGATCCGCTATGTCGAGAGCGCGGAGGAGGCCTGGGGCGTGCTGGCTGAACACTACGGCTTCGACGCCCTGCCCTCGCAAACGGGCGATCTGGCGCTCGACATCTGAAGCGAGTCGCTGTACGCGCCCGTCCTGGCCCCAGAATGCCGACATGCCCAGCTCCATTTCACTGATAGGCGCCCCCACCGACATCGGCGCCGGTGCCCGCGGTGCCAGCATGGGACCGGAAGCCCTGCGCGTGGCCGGCCTGCAAACCACGCTGGAAAGTCACGGCCTGCAGGTGCACGACCGGGGCAACCTCAGCGGCCCTGCCAACCCCTGGCTGCCGCCTGTGGCCGGCTACCGGCATCTGGCCGAGGTGACGGCCTGGAACATCGCCGTGCACGACGCCATGCACGCCGAGCTGCTGCGCGGCCGCCTGCCCATCTTGCTGGGTGGCGACCACTGCCTGGGCATCGGCAGCATCAGCGCCGTGGCACGGCATTGCCGCGAGGCGGGCAAGAAACTGCGCATCCTGTGGCTGGACGCGCACGCCGACTTCAACACCAGCGTGCTCACGCCCAGCGGCAACCTCCACGGCATGCCGGTGGCCTGCCTGTGCGGGCACGGGCCTGTGGAGCTGGTCGGCATCGGCGGCCAGGTGCCCGCGATCGACCCGCGCTGGGTGCGCCAGATCGGCATCCGCAGCGTCGACGCTGGTGAAAAGCGTCTGGTGCACGAGGTGGGTCTGGAGGTGTTCGACATGCGTTTCATCGACGAGATGGGCATGCGCCACACGATGGAGCTGGCGCTCGCCACGCTGGACGCCCACACGCACCTGCACGTGAGCTTCGACGTCGACTTTCTCGACCCCGGGATCGCACCCGGCGTGGGCACCACCGTGCCCGGTGGCCCCACCTACCGTGAAGCGCAGCTGTGCATGGAAATGATTGCCGACACCGGGCGGCTGGGCAGCCTGGACGTGATGGAACTCAACCCGGCAC
>JBBQMM010000117.1:0-10597 GCA_038328935.1 Burkholderiales bacterium | reverse complement strand
CTGCGGGTTGTAGCCGTAGGCGCCGAAGGGCGAGGTGCCGCCGGTGCCGATCATCTTGCTGCCGCCCTCGTGGCGCTCTTTCTGTTCCTCGAAACGCTTCTTCAGCGTCTCCATCAACTCGTCCCAGCCCATCTTCTCGATGGCGGCTTTCTGTTCGGGGCTGAGCTCGAGTTCCAGCGTCTTGCGCAGCCATTCCAGTGGCACGTCCTGCGTGAAGTCGGTGAGCAGTTCCACGCCCTTGAAGTAGGCCGCAAAGGCGCGGTCGAACTTGTCGAAGTGGGCCTCGTCCTTCACCAGCGAGGTGCGGGCCAGGTAGTAGAACTTGTCCACCGTGGGGCCGTCTTCGTCGTCGATGACACCGGCCTGCAGCGCTTCGAGAAGCGTCAGGTATTCCTTGACCGAGACCTTCAGCTTGGCCGCGCGCAGGGTGTAGAAGAAGTTGATGAGCATCGGCGTTGTTCCCTGGTGGCGCTGGCCTGAAATCTGTGGCGGCGGTGCTGGCGCCGCGTGTAAGCCACATCAACCGCAAGGCCTGTTCTCGGCAGCTGAAACCCCTGGCGAAGGGCCGGTTCAGAGTCTAAACGCTTGGTCCCGGCTCGACGCTGACGCTGACCTTGACCTTGACCTTGACCTTGCGCCATGCGCCACGCGCCATGCCCCTGGCCCCATGCGGTAGGCCGCGGGCGGCCCACGGACCTGGCTCAGTCGGCTTTCGACTT
Organism: Burkholderiales bacterium; assembly: GCA_038328935.1. GTDB lineage: Bacteria > Pseudomonadota > Gammaproteobacteria > Burkholderiales > Burkholderiaceae_C > Rubrivivax. The sequence continues at coordinate 9,878 of JBBQMM010000117.1, read as the reverse complement.
CAGTGCTGCGCCTGCCTTGTCGCCCTTGCTGGCCTTGGCGCCCTTGGCGCGCCCCGGCTTGTCGTGTTGCTGTAGCCAGCCGAAGAATTCGCCGTACCACTGCTGGCTGTTGCGTGGCTTCAGGATCCAGTGGTTCTCGTCGGGGAACCACAGCAGCCGGGCATCGATGCCGCGCGCTTTCAGTGTGTTGTAGTACGCCAGGCCCTGCGCATCGGGCACGCGGTAGTCCAGCGCGCCGTGGATCACCAGCGTGGGTGTGCTCATGTGCATGGCGTGGACATGCGGACTTTGGCTGTGCACTTGGTCCAGGTTGTCCCAGTACCAGCCACCCAGTTCTTGCGCGTGCCAGGACCAGGCGTCGTCGGCGAACATGCCCACCCAGTCGAAGCAACCGGCGTGGCAGACATAGGCCTGGTAGCGGCCGGCCGGCACGTGGCCGTTCATCCAGGCCACCATGTAGCCGCCGTAGCTGCCGCCGCTGGCAAACACGCGTTCGGCGTCAGACCAGCGCTGCGCCAGCAGCCAGTCGGTGCCGGCTTCTATGTCGAGCAGTTCCAGCTGGCCCCAGCGGTGCGTGATGCTGTCGAGAAAAGCGTTGCCGAAGCCCGAAGAGCCGTGGAAGTTGACGCTCGCCACCACGTAGCCCTGCGCAGCGAAGAGCTGCGTGTTCCAGCGGTAGTGCCAGTTGTCGCCAGGCCCGGTGTGCGGGCCGCCATGGATGTTGTGCAGCACCGGATACTTCTTCCTGGGGTCGAAGTCGGGCGGGTAGACGAGCCACATCTGCACCGGGTCGCCGGCCTGGTCGCCGCTCTTTTCGCCGCCCTTTTCGCCACGAATTTCGCCCTTGTTGGCCGATGTGCCGGTCTGGGTCGATGTCCCGGTCCTGGCATTCGCGCCGGTGATCCAGACCTCCTCCACGCGGCCCAGCGCCAGGCCCGACAGGTGATCGTCGTTGAAGTGCTCGATGCGCCTGGGCGCGGCCGCCGGCAGGTGCGCCTGCAACTGCGCCGGGTGGCTGGCGCTGTCGGCCAGCGTCACCAGCGTGCCCGCGGCCTTGTCGAAGGCGCTGACCCAGCCGCCGGCAACCGCCACTTCGGCGCGGCGGTCGGCGAGGTCGAAGCGCCACAGGTGCGTGCGACCCTTTTGCTCGGCGCAGAACAACACGGCCAGGCCGTCGTCTTCCCACTGCAGCGGGGCGTGCACCGCGTGGTCCCACTCGGCGCTGACGGTGTCCCAGCTGCCGGTGGCCCGGTCCAGCAGTGCCAGCACGGTAGGCATGGTGTGCTTGCGGGCCTGGTGGCTGGCGGTGAAGGCAATGCACTGGCCGTCGGGGCTGTAGCGCGGGGCGCCGAAGTCCCATCCGGCGTCTTGCGCGACGACGCGAATCTTGCCGGGCTTGGCGCCCTTCAGTTCCATCTCGGCCAGTGCATAGCGGCCGTCGGGGCGCTTGTCGGCCGCGGGGTCGAAAGCGAACACCAGCCGCTTGCCGTCGGGCGAAAGGTCGAACTGATCGATGCCGGGGTCGGACCGCGTCAACTCGTAGGGCGTGCCCTGGAACAGGTCGCGCACGCTGCCCGGGCTGCCGTCCTTGCTCAGTTCCAGGCACAGCAGATGCGGCACGCGGCCCATGGGCAGGTTCTGGTCCCAGAAGCGGTAACTGGACTGGCTGGTGGCGTAGCCGGTTTCCTTGCGTTCTGTGAAGGCCTTGTGGGCCTTGGCCTGCGCTTTGCTGCCCTTCAGTTCGGGCCACACCCACGAGATGAAGATCAAGCGCTTGCCATCAGGGCTCCAGCGAAACGCCTCGACACCGGTGGCCACCTCGGCAGCGCGGCGGGCTTCACCACCGTCGGGCGCGATGACGTACAGCTGCGGCGTCTGGTCCTTGCTGCCCTGCTGTTCGCGCTTGGCCGTGAACGCGATCAGGTCGCCGCGCGGGCTGTAGCGGGGTGCGCCGTCCTTGTCGCCGCAGGTGGTCAGGGCCCTGGGTTCGCCGCCGGTGGTGGCCATCAGCCACAACGACGACGACGACTTGTTGTCCTTCATCGAGAAGCTGGTAACCGCGGCCACGGCCTGGGCGCCGTCGGGGCTGAGGCTGGGCGAGCCGATGCGCTGCAACGCCCACAGGGTGTCGACGGTGATGGGTTTCTTCTTGGCCATGCAGTGTTCCTCTTGCTGGAAGCCCGCGCGGTCTGCGAGGCGGTTCAGCGGCTGCCGTGCGGCACCTTGATGTGCAAGTGTTCCATGATCCGGGGCGCTGCCCCGCATCCTGAACTTGGCGTGGAAGTGTTCCATGATCCGGGGCGCTACCCTGGATCATGAACTTAGCGCGGGCGCGTCAGCTGGTGTTCGAGTTGCGCCTTCACCTCGGGCCATTCCCCGGCGGCCAGGCTGTACATCACGGTGTCGCGCACCGTGCCGTCGCGGCGCAGCGCGTGGTGGCGCAACACGCCGTCCTTGCGTGCGCCCAGACGTTCGATGGCGCGCTGGCTGGCGAAGTTGTAGTTGTCGGTGCGCCAGCCCACCAGCTGCGCGCCCAGTGTTTCGAAGGCGTGCTGCATCAGCAGCCACTTGGCGGTGGTGTTGACGGCGCTGCGCTGGAAGCGCGCCGCGTACCAGGTGTAGCCGATCTCCAGCCGGTCCACCGCGGGCACGATGTCGTGGTAGCTGCTGCTGCCGATGACCTGGCCGTTGCTGCTGTCCAGCACGGCGAATGCCAGCCGGTGGCCTTCGTCGCGCATGCGCAGCGCGGTTTCGATGTAGGCGCGGGTGTTCTCAGGCTCGGGCACCGAGGTCACGCGCAGATGCCACAACTGGCCATCGGCAGCCGCTGCGGCCAGGCCTGCTTCATGCTCGAGCGCCAGCGGTACCAGAGTGACCGGGCCGCGGCTGAGGGTGACGGGTGCAACGGGCTGCATCGGGTATGAGGGGGTAGGTGAAGGCGGAAGTGAAGGCGGAAGTGAAGTCGAAAGTCTGCGCGAAAAAAATCAGCGCGAAAAATCAGCGCAGAAGTCAGCGCAGAAGTCAGCGCAGAAGTCAGCGGTTGTGACGCTGCATGAACACCAGCTTCTCGAACAAGGTCACGTCCTGCTCGTTCTTCAGCAGGGCACCCACCAGCGGCGGTATGGCCACCTTGTCGTCTTTGCTCTGCAACGCCTCGAGCGGAATGTCCTCGGCCACCAGCAGCTTCAGCCAGTCCAGCAGTTCGCTGGTGCTGGGTTTCTTCTTCAAGCCGGGCAGGTTGCGAATCTCGTAGAAGGTCTTCAGCGCGTGGGCCAGCAGGTCTTTCTTCAAATGCGGAAAGTGCACGTCCACGATGGCGCGCATGGTGTCGGCTTCGGGGAACTTGATGTAGTGGAAAAAGCACCTGCGCAAAAACGCATCGGGCAACTCCTTTTCGTTGTTGCTGGTGATGAAGACCAGCGGCCGGTGCCTGGCCTTGACGAGTTCACGCGTCTCGTAGACGTAGAACTCCATGCGGTCTATCTCGCGCAGCAGGTCGTTCGGGAACTCGATGTCGGCCTTGTCGATCTCGTCGATCAGCAACGCCACCGGCTCCTCGGCCGTGAAGGCCTGCCAGAGCACGCCCTTCACGATGTAGTTGTGGATGTCCTTCACCTTGGCGTCACCCAACTGGCTGTCGCGCAGGCGGCTGACAGCGTCGTACTCGTACAGGCCCTGTTGCGCCTTGGTGGTGCTCTTGATGTGCCACTGCAGCAGCGGCACGTTGACGGCGCGTGCCACTTCTTCGGCCAGCATGGTCTTGCCGGTGCCGGGCTCGCCCTTGATGAGCAAGGGGCGCTTCAGCGTGGCGGCGGCGTTCACCGCCAGCATCAGGTCTTGCGTGGCGATGTATTGGTCAGAACCTTTGAATTTCATGGCTCGGCAGCGCTGGGCGGGCTCAGTTGGGAGTCTCGGGCCAGTATAAGGTCGCCCTATAATCAGAGGCTGCGTTGCCCGTCGGCCAGCCTCTGCCCAACCCCGCGAAATATCTGCCCATGATGAAGTGCAAAACAATCTCCGTCCTGCTGGCTCTGGCCGGCGCCTTCACGGCTGCCCAGGCACAAGACGCCGTGGGCAACAAAGACGCTGGCAAGGAAAAAGCGGCCATGTGCATCGGCTGCCACGGCATCGTCGGCTACCAGGCCACCTTTCCCGAAGTGCACAAGGTGCCGATGATCTCGGGCCAGAACGGCAAATACATCGTTGCAGCGCTCACTGCCTACAAGAAGGGCGACCGCAAGCACCCCACCATGCGCGGTCAAGCCACCACGCTGTCCGACAAGGACATGGCCGATCTGGCCGCCTATTACGAAGCTCACAAGGGCAGTTCGGTAAAGACCGTGTCCGACACGCCCGCGGTGGCGCCCAGCACCGAAGTGGCGGCCCTGCTGACCAAGGGCGCCTGCGCTTCTTGCCATGGTGCCAACTACAACAAGCCCATCGACGGCGCCTACCCCAAGCTGGCCGGTCAGCACGCTGACTATCTTTATGTGGCGCTGAAGGCTTACGGCACCGAAGGCAACAACCGCATGGGCCGCACCAACGCGATCATGAGCGCGCAGGTCAAACCCTACAAGCGCAGCGAACTGAAAGCCATGGCCGACTACATGGCCAGCCTGCCCGGTGACGTGGCGGTGGTGCCGCAAAGCAAGTTCCGCTAATCTCTTTGCCGCCGGCGCCACCTCTTTCCGCCAATTAGCTTGCCAACAAGGCCGCCTGGGGCAACCCGGCGGCTTTTTGCTTTCAGGCGCCGGCGGCTCGCTTGGGGCCTTGAGGCAGCTTCAAGGCCCCCGTGGCCAGCGCGGTGCCCGCCAGGACGACGGCGCAACCCAGCAACATCGTCCCCGTGGGCTGCTCAGCCAGGAGTGCCCAACCCCAACCCATCGCAAAGGCCGGAATCAGAAAAGTCACGGCAATGGCCTTGGCCGGCCCGACCTGCGCGATCAGTCTGAAATACAGCAGATAGGCCAGCGCCGTGCAGGCCACAGCCAGCACAGCCGCCACCACCCAGGCGCGGGCACTGGGTTGCGCGGCGGGCCACCACAGCCACGCAGGCAAGGCCAGCAGCAAGGCCGCTGCCAACTGGCTGCCGGTGGCCACTGCCAGCGGCGCCACGCTGGCCAGACGCTGGCGCGAATAATTGGCCGCGACACCGTATAGCAGCGGCGCCACCACGCAGGCCGCCACGCCCAGCGCCGGGCTGATGCCGGAAGCACCCACCTTGAAGTCGGCCTTGCCCCAGGCCAGGCCGGCCACGCCCAGCAAGCCGATCACCAGGCCCAGCACCCGCGATCGGCCCAGTTTTTCACTGAGCCACCACCACGCGATCAGCGCACCCCAGATGGGAGCCGTGGCGTTGAAGACAGACATCAAGCCCGCGCTAAGCACGCTGGCGGCCACCATGAACAGCAGAAAGGGCAGCGCCGAATTGAGCACGCCGACCACCAGGAGGGGGCGCCAATGCTGACGCAGGGCAGGCCCGCCACCGCGCGCCAGCAACAGCGGCAACAGCAAGACCGTCGCGCCAGCCACGCGCACAAATACCAGGGCCACGGCACTGAAATCCGAAGCCGCCACGCGCATCAACAGGAACGACGCGCCCCACAGCGCAGCCAGCGCCAGCAATTCCGCCAGGTTGCGACTGCTCAAGCGCTCAGTTCCAGCGCCTGCTGCGTGAATTCGCGCTCCAGTTGGAGCAGGACTTGCTTGCGGTGCAGCCCGCCAGCGTAACCCGTGAGCGTGCCGTCCTGCCCCACCACACGGTGGCAGGGCACGATGATGCCCAATGGGTTGCGCCCCACGGCCGCACCCACGGCGCGCGCGGCTGCTGGCCGGCCCAGCTGCTGCGCCAGCTGCCCATAGGTGCTGAGCCGGCCGTAGCCGATGCCCGGCAGCGCCTGCCAGACCTGCCGCTGGAACGGTGTGCCCTGCGGGTCCAGCGCCACGGTGAACCGCCGCAAATCACCGCAGAAGTAACGTTGCAGCTCTGCGCCAGCCAACTTCAGCCACGGGTGCGCCGGCTCTTCAGGCGCCAGCAACTCGCCGGGGTGGTGTTTCTGGTCGTCGAACCACACGCCGGCCAAGCCCATGGCCGTGGCTGCCAGGGTCAAAGGGCCCAAGGGCGAAGGTACGCGGCAGCGTGCCAGCAAAGGGGTCGGATTCGACTTCATGTTCCAGTCTCCAGGTGGTGCCACAGACGGGCCACGGCGTAACCCCGCCAGGGGCGCCACGGTTCAGCCTGCGCTTCGATGGCTTTGATGTTGCGGGTGCCCAGCGCATTCATCAGGCCGATGTCGCTGCCTGGCCAGGCGTCTGGCCAGGCCAGCGTGCGCATGGCGATGACTTGTGCGGTCCAGGCGCCCACGCCGGGCAGCGCATGCAGCGCTTGCAGTGTGCTGGCTAACGCCGCATGGTGATGCAGCCGGATGGTGCCGCCATGCACGGCGCGCGCCAGCGCCTGGATGGCGCCGCCCCGCTGGCGCACGATGCCCAGTTCGCCGATGGCGGCGGGGTCGGCTGCGGCCAGCACGGCGGCGCTGGGGAAGAGGCGATTCAAGTCGTCGAACGGTGTCTCGATGGGCGCACCGAAGCGCTGCAGCAGGCGCATCACCAGTGTGCGGGCGGCCTTCACCGTCACCTGCTGACCCAGGATGACGCGCACCGCGGTCTCGAAGCCATCCATGCAACCCGGCAGCCTTGTGCCCGCTACAAAGGGCACTGGCAGCATGCGCAACGCGGCATCGCTGCGTTCGGGCTCGGCATCCAGGTCCAGCCACTGGCGCACCTGTTGCATGACGCCGGCGCTGGCCACCTGCAGTGATTCGCTCAATTGCAGGTGCACTTCGTTGCGTTCGGGTACCACCTGGGCCGACATCCAGCCGTGCAGCTCACGGCCCTGGTGCAGCCAGCGCAGCGTGCGGCGCAGGCTCAGGCCCGCCACCGCTTCCACGCCTGGCATGGCGCGCTGCGCGAAAAAAGCCAGCAGAGCTGCGTGGTCCATCGGCGGCCGATACGCCAGCCGCAGCCCTGGGCCGCTGATCGCGCTGGTTGACAAGTCCAACACAACAGGCCGCGCGCGCCGCAACTGGGTGGGGTTGAGCCGGTAGTGCAGGGCGAAGGCAGCGTTGAAGCGCCGCACACTGGCAAAGCCGCTGTTCAGCGCCACCTGCGTGATGGGCTGCTGCGTGTCGGTGAGCAACTGCTTGGCCAGCAGCAGGCGCATGGTGTTCAGGTAACTGATGGGCGTGACGCCGTGGCTGGCCGCAAAGATGCGGCGCAGATGCCGGTCGGTGACGCCCATGCGCGCGGCCAGCGCGGTCATGCTCAGCGGCTCGCCGCTGTGCACACCCTGCTCGATGCTGCGCGCAGCGGCGTCGGCCAGCGCGCGCGACGAGTCCATCTGCGACAGCCCCGGCGCAATCTCGGGCCTGCACTTCAGGCAGGGCCGGAAACGCGCCGCTTCGGCCAGCACGCGCGTGCTGAAGAAACGGCAGTTCTCGGGCCGCGGCAGGCGCACGCGGCACACCGGGCGGCAGTACACGCCGGTGCTGGTGACACCCACGAATAGCAGTCCGTCGAAGCGCGCGTCGCGGGCTTGCAGCACTTGGTAGGCAGCGTCGGCGTTCAGGTCCATGGCCTGGATGTTAGGCGTGCGGCAGGGCAGGGCTGGCCGTTTTCGGACCTGTGCTTCGGCGCTCACCACGCCAGCCGGGCACGAACCAGCGGAAGGCCAGCGGCGGGCCGGCGAGGCAGGTCAAGACAGGCATTGACGGCGGGCGCCACAGCGGTCACAGTGCGGGCCTCGTTCAACCCGCCACAGGAGGCTGCCATGATGAACCACGATATTGCATCACTGTCGGCCCGCGTGTGGGTGAACCTGCCGCGCGACCAGCGTTGGTACTGGCGCAAGTCATAGCGTTGGTAATGGCGCAAGTCACAGCGTTGGTAATGGCGCTGGTGTTCGGGCAGCGCCCGCTGCCCCGTACCGGGTTTCGCTGACCCTGCCTCCGCGACCCTGGCGACCCCCGCGTCCCGGCCGACCCAATCGTTCCCCCACGTTGCTGACGGCATCTGCCGTCGGCGGTGGCGCTGCCGCGCGCGCAAGTTGCGCCGCGCCTGTGCCACCTCGGTCCGTTTCGCAAGGAAAGCTGCAACACCATGACTGAACCATCGGCCAACCAAGGCCCTGACTTTGAAACCCTGGGTGGCCAGGCACTGGCCCACCTTCGCCTGGATTTCCAATTCCTGGACCTGCGGTCCCTGGATCGCCTGCGCCGCATCGGCCTGAGCCCCGCGGTGATCCAGCATCTGTCCGACCTGGCCGCTTCGCTCGGTGGCCTCGACCTCGGCGGCGCTGCATCGCATCTGCTGCGGGTGACTGAAGTGCAACGCGAAAGCCTGCGGCTGCACGACGGTCACGACGAGCAGGCCGCCCGCATGCTGCCTGCGCTGCGCACCAGTCTGCAGGACACCGGCGACGCGCTGGCCGTGGGCGACTGGGTGCTGGCCCATCGCAACGAGCACGGCCAGTGGTGGGCGCAGGCGCGGCTGCCGCCCGCCAACCAACTGGCGCGCCGGCTGCACGACGGCCGCGACAAGGTCACGCGCGCCGTCATCGTCAGCAATGTCGACACGGCGTTACTGGTGATGGGGCTGGACCACGACTACAGCCTGCGTCGGCTGGAACGTTTCGTGGCGCTGGCGCACATGGCCGGCGTGTCGGCGGTGGTGGTGTTGACCAAGAAGGACCTGTGCACCGAAGCCGATGCGCGTTTGCAGCAGGCCCGGGCCGTGCTGCCCGCCGGCACGCTGGCGCTGGCCGTCAATGCGCTGGGCGACGAACCAGCGCTCGCGCTCGCGCCCTGGCTGCAACCGGCGCAAACGCTGGTGCTGCTGGGTTCCAGCGGCGCCGGCAAGAGCACGCTCACCAACGCGCTGTGTGGTGGCGCGGTGGCCGACACCGGTGCCAGCCGCAACGGCGACAGCCGCGGCCGCCACACCACCACCGCGCGCACGCTGCACTGCACGCCAGGCGGCGCCTGCGTCATCGACACGCCCGGACTGCGCACGCTGCGGCTGGAGGGTGACGCCGAGGAACTGGGCGCTGCTTTCGGCGACGTTTCCCGGCTGGCGCTGAGCTGCCGCTTTCGCGACTGCCAGCACGAAAACGAACCGGGCTGCGCGGTGCGCGAAGGTGTCAGCGCCGAGCGACTGCGCAACTTTCACAAGCTGCTGCGCGAGGCGCGCCGCGACACGCTGACGGCGCTGGAGCGCAAGGCCCAGGTATCGGCATGGAAGTCGCGCACGCGGCTCGGGCGCCTTCGTGCCGAATCCAAACGCGGCTGAAGCCCGCCTGCATCTTCATGCCTGCATCTGCTTCAGGGTTGCCGGTGCGGCAGTTGCCGGTGCTGACATGTCGGTGTTGCCAGCAAGCCTCTGTAGGATTGGTTGATCGGGGCCGACAGGGGCCGACAGGGGCTGGTTGGGGCTGGTTGGGGCCGACCGGGGCTGGTCGCGCCGAGGCTCTCGTCGAAAAAGGGAGACTTGCATGAGCGAACGCCGGGTGTGTGTGGTCAGTGGCTCGTCGTCGGGCATCGGCGCGGCCACCGTGCGCCGTTTCGCGCGCGAGGGCTGGAACGTGGTGGTCAACTATTCGCGCCAGCGCGAGCCCGCCGAGGCCGTGGCCGCGCAGTGCCGCGCTTTAGGTGTGCAGGCGCTGGTGGTGCAGGCCGACGTGGCAGACGACGCGCAGTGCTGCAGCCTGGCCGCGCAGACGCAGGCGGCGTTCGGCCGCGCCGATGTGCTCGTCAACAACGCCGGCGCCACCAAGTTCGTGCCACTCAAGGCGCTGGACGGGTTGCAGGCTGAAGACTTCCACC
>JBBQMM010000116.1:0-10732 GCA_038328935.1 Burkholderiales bacterium | reverse complement strand
TGGCGCAGGATGTTGGCCACCGCCTGCGGCGTGCGGCTGATGTCGTGCACGTAATTGAAGAGCACGGCATCCGCCGCCTCGGGCAGCTGCACGGTTTCCGCTGCCGCTGGGCAGTGCCACAGGTTGCGCCAGCCTGCGCGCTGCACGCGGGCCTGCGCCTGAGCAAACATGTCCGGGCTCTGCTCGAAGGCCAGCACGCGGCCGCTGTGGCCCACCGCCTGTAGCAGCGGCTGGTAGCTCAGCCCGGTGCCGGCACCCACGTCCAGCACCACATCGCCCGGCTTCAGTTGCAGCAGCGCGATGGTGCGCAGGCGCAGCTGCATCGTGCGCTGCGCAGATGCGTCGTAGCCCGCAGCGCGCTGGCGATAGCGCTCGATGGACAGCTGGTTTTCGGCGCTCAGGCTCATGGCGCGCTCAAGACGTCGGACCGCGAGGCCGCGTGCAGGCCCACCACGCCCAGCACGACGAGGCCGGCGCTGGCCATCTTCAGCGCCGTGGCGGGCTCTTTGAAGTACAGGTAACCGATGAGCGATGTGATCACCGTGCCCAAGCCCGACCACACGGCGTACACCACGCCCAGCCCGAGCACGCGGATGACCATCACGTTGAGCGAGAAAGAGGCGGCATAGAAGACAAAGATCAGCACCGAGGGCGTCAAGCGCGAGAAACCTTCACTCAGACGCATGCAGGTCGTGCCCCCCACCTCGAACAGGATGGCAAGCGAGAGCACCCACCAGGCCTGGGTTGTGTTCAGCAGCGGCATCATGGAATGTGATTGTGATGCCCGGTGGGTCGGGCGAGCTTGGCGCATTCTTACGCGGCCGCTCGCCCGGCGGATGCAGCCGGCATGCCTGGCGCGAAGTGCCGACACCACAGTCAGCGCATCAACAGCCGGCGCCAGACATAGCTCAGCGCGTCCACCAGGGCCACCAGCAGCAGCATGGCCGCCAGGATGGTGGCTGTCTTGCCCATGTGGAACAGGCCCATGTGGAAGCTCAGCAGTTGGCCCAGCCCGCCTGCGCCCACCACGCCCAGCACCGCAGCGGCGCGGATGTTGTTTTCCCAGCGGTACAGCGTGTAGCTCATCAGCTGCGGCAGCACCTGCGGCAGCGTGGCGTACAGGAACACGCGCAGCGGGCCCACGCCCTGCGCTCGCAGCGCGTCGGCCGGGCCCTGCGGTGCGTTTTCAACGGCCTCTGCAAACAGCCGGCCCAGCACGCCAGTGGTGTGCATGGCCAGCGCCAGCGTGCCGGCGAACGGGCCCAGGCCGGCGGCAATGAGCAGCAGACCGGCCCACACCAGCTCCGGAATCGAGCGCAGCATGTTCAGCAGCAGGCGCGTCGGCGCGCGACCCCGCGCGGGGTCGTCGCGGTGCATGCGGCTGGCCGGCAGCGCCAGAGCCACGCCGGCGGCGGCGGCCAGCAGCGTGCCCAGCGCCGACATCGCCAGCGTCTCCCAGGTGGCCAGGGCGACTTTGAACAGAAATGCCGGGCTGGTGTCGGGTGGGAAGAACTCGGCCAGGAAGCGGCCCATGCTGCGGGCGGCATCCAGCGACAAGAACTGCGCCCACTGCAGGTTCAGGCTCCAGAAACTGGCCACGATCAACGCCAGCACGGCCGCGCTGAACCAGCAGGCCTTGCAGCGTGCGTTGAACAGCGGGGGCGGCAGCTTGTAGGGCTGGTTGGCCGCAGGCTGGTTCATCGGAGCATCCTGTTCAGCATGGCCAGCGTCATCCCAGGCCCTTGCGCAGTGCCGCGCTCACGCGGTCGGCCAGCGCCACCAGCGCCATGAACACCAGCAGCATGGTCATGACCTCACCGCCGTTGAACATCTTCATGCTGTTGTCCATCTGCTGGCCCAGCCCGCCAGCACCCACGAAGCCCAGCACCACGCTGCTGCGGATGGCGCACTCCCAGCGGTAGACGGTGTAGCTCGTCAGCTCGGCGGCGTTTTGCGGCAGCAGGCCGTAGCAAAACGCCTGCAATCGCGAGCTGCCGTTGCGCAGCAGCGTTTCGGTGGCGTGCGTCTCGCCGCTTTCCAGGATTTCGCCGTACACCTTGCCCAGCATGCCGCCGTAGGTGAGTGCGATGGCCAGCACGCCCGCTGTCGGCCCGAGGCCGACCACGCGCACGAATACCAGCGCCCACACCAGCTCGGGCACGCTGCGCAGCACGATGAGCAGCCAGCGCACCGCCTGACGCACCCAGAACGGCGCGCGCGCCATGCGGCCCGAGAGCGCGGAGATCGACAGCACGCGCGTGGACAGCAGTGTCAGCGGCAGCGCCAGCACAAAGGCCATCGTCATGCCCGCGGTGGCAATGGCCACCGTGCGCCAGGTCTCGCGCGCCAGCATGGCCAGGAACTCGGCGCTGTAGGCGGGCGGAAAAAAGCCGGCCAGAAACTGCCGCGTGACCTTGAGGTTGTCGCGCTCCAGCAGCGTCCAGGGTTCGAACTCGGTGGCCACCATCAACGGCCACAGCAGCACGACGGCGGCCGACAGCCAGAACAGGCGTCCCAGCCAGGCCGGGTCGCGCATGGGCGGGGCCGCTGCGGTGGTGCTCATGAGCCCGTTGTCGATGCTGCGCCGGGCTTGCCCGTCAGCGGCAGTGCATCACCACCGGCGCCGGTGCTGCCAGCGCGGCTTCTGCGGCTTCGGCACCGGGGCGCACGGCGGCTTCGCCCCGCAGTTCATGTTCGTGCTGTGCGTACAGCGCCTCCAGCCTTTCGCGGCTCACTTGCGCGGTGGGCAGGTCGAACTGCAGGCGGCCGTCGCGCAACCCCACGATGCGCGGAAAGTGCGCCAGTGCCATGTCCACCTGGTGCAGCGTGGCCACCAGCGTGACCTTGCGCTGCCGGGCCTCGGCCACCAGCGTGGCGGTGGCCTGGCGCGCGCGCGTGGGGTCCAGCGCCGACAGCGGCTCGTCCACCAGCCACAACCGCGCCGGGGCCAGCAGTGCGCGCGCCAGGCCCACCCGTTGACGCTCGCCGCCTGACAGCCGGTCCACGCGTTCAAAGAGCTTGTCTTCCAGGTCGAAGTGCGTCAGGGCAAGGTGTGCCGCTGGGATGTCCTGCGGGTAGAACAGCGAGCGCACGCTGGCCAGCAGGCCCATGGCCGGCAAGCGGGCGGCCAGTACCGCCGTGACCACGCGCTGGCGCGGCGGCAAGGGTGGCACTTGCGGCGCCAGAAACAGGCTGCCGCGCAAGCGCTGCAGCGCCGCGGTGCGCAGCGTCCAGGGGTCGACGCCGTCCAGCCGCAACTGGCCCTGCGCCGGGCGGTGGGCGCAGGCCAGGGCCTGCATCAGCGTCGTCTTGCCAGCCCCCGATGGGCCGATCACCGCCACCTGTTCACCGCTGGCCACCGCCAGGCTCAGCGCTTGCAGCGCCGCTGCTGCCCCGGGCCGGGCAGCGGGATGGCGGGCGGTGAGCGAAAGAACGTCCAGCTTCATGCCAGCGGCGGGCGCAGCAGCGCGTCAATCCGGGGCCCGCATTGCAAAGCCCGCAGTCGGGCGCTCAGATCAGGCCTGCACTGCGGCCGGCAGCTTCCAGACCCTTGTAGTTCTCGGGGCTGGTGCTGATGTAGCGCGTGGCGCGGTTGAGTTGCAGGATTTCCTTGCCTTCGGGGGTGCTGCTGTCCAGGTCCAGCAGCGCCTTCTTCAGCTTCTCGCGCTGATCGGCAGGCATGTCGGCATGCACCGACCAGTTGTAGTTGAAGAAGGGTGGCGTGGTGAAAAACACGTCCACCGCCTTGGTGTCGACCCTGTTTTCAGCGACGAACTTGCGCCACACCGTGATGTCCAGCGCAGCGGCGTCCACCTTGCCGCTGACCACGCTGGCAATGGTGGCGTCGTGCGCGCCGCTGTAGGCGATGCGGCGGAAGTCTTTTTCGGGGTTGATGCCGGCGTTCAACAGGTTGCTGCGGGGCATCAGGTGGCCCGAGGTGCTGCTGGCGCTGCCAAAACTGACCTGCTTGCCTTTCATGTCGGCCAGCGTCTTGATGCCGGAGTCGGTCTTGGCGATGAACACGCTCTGGAACTTGGTGTCTTCTTCGCGCTGGGCGATGGGCACGATCTTGCCGCCCGAGCGAATCTGCGCCTGCACATGCGTGAAGCCACCGAACCACACCAGGTCGACCTTCTTGTTCACCAGCGCCTCGACGGCGGCCGGGTAGTCGCTGACCGGTGTGAATTCCACTTTCATGCCCATCCGCTTTTCCAGGTAGCTGGCCAGCGGAGTGAACTTGCGCACCTGCTCGGTGGCCGCTTCTTCGGGAATGGTGGTGATGCGCAGCAAGGCTTGCGCCTGTGCGCCGGCACTCAGTGCGAGCACCAGGCTGCCGCCGAACAAGGCGCGTGCGCAGCGGCTGAAGAATGAATGAGGCATCTGAAGACTCCCGATTTGCAAGTGAACGTGGAACTTAACGTGGAAGTGTTCCATGAACCGGGGCGCTGACCCGGATCAGGGAACCTGGCGCCGCAACGCGCAGCCGGGGATTGAAACCGATTTAAGCAGCCGCCGCTGGCCGCTGCTACATTTCCCGCGCGTCAACCCCGGGCAGAGCCTCTGTGACGGGTAGGCCACAGCGCGGCACAAGCCTCAAAACCGCAGAAGGCCCCGCACGGCGAAACCTGGCTGCCCCCTGCGTCAAACCCACAGGACATCTGTCGATGCGACGAGCGCAATTTTTACAGCTGCACCACTGGGCACCCGAATCCGGCGCTGCCGAGGCCTGCGCGGGCCTGCTGCAGCCGGCGGCCGCCGTGTCGCCCAAGTTCTTCTACGACCGCCTGGGTTCGCGCCTTTTCGATGCCATCACCGAGCTGGACGAGTATTACCCGACCCGTACCGAAGCGGCCCTGCTGGCGCAGCACGGGGCTGCCATCGCCGACGCCGTGCATGCCCGGCAGGGGCCGGGTCTGACACTGGTCGATCTGGGTGCCGGCAACTGCGCCTAGGCCGCCAGTCTTTTTGGCAGCCTGCAGCCCGCGCACTACGTGGCGCTGGACATCTCGGTGGACTTCCTGCGCGGCGCTGTGGACGCTTTGCAAAGCCAGCACCCGGCCGTGCGCATGACCGGTGTGGGGCTGGACTTTTCGAGCCAGCTGGTGCTGCCGCCGGGGTTGGTGGAGGGCGCTGCGCTGGTGTTCTATCCCGGCTCCAGCATCGGCAACTTCAACCCTGCACAGGCGCTGCAGTTGCTGCGGCAGGCGTGCACGCTGAGCGCCGGCGGTGGCCTGCTGATCGGCGTCGACCTGGCCAAGTCGGCCGCGCTGCTGGAGCCCGCCTACGACGACGCGCTGGGCGTCACGGCGGCTTTCAACCTGAACCTGCTGCGCCACCTGAACCGGCTCATCGGCAGCGACTTCCAGCCGCGGCAGTGGCAGCACGTGGCGCTGTACAACGATGCGGCCGGCCGCATCGAGTTGCACCTGCAGGCACGCACGCGCCAACGGGTGCGCTTTGACGGCGGTGAACGCACTTTCGAGGCCGGCGAGCGCATCCACACCGAAAACTCCTACAAATGGCGGCGCAGCGACTTCGAGGCGCTGTTGCGCGACGCCGGCTTTGCGCGCGTACAGACCTGGACCGACGCGCAGGGCTGGTACGCAGTGACGCTGGCGCAGGCGGGCTGAGCGCGCGCGATCGGTCGCCACCGGACGCGCTCAACCTGGCGCTCTCACCCTCTCGGACTCTCAGTCCAGGCGGCCGGTATCAAACCGCGCAGGTGCGAAGGCCGGCAAAGATATCGTTGCGCTCGGGCGTAAAGAAGTTCCGGTAGCGCACATCGTGCATGCGGCGCTGCGTGGCCAGCGAAGCGCCGCGCAGCACGCGCCGGCTGCCAAACCACGGCGCTGAATAATCGCGATACGGGTGCGCCACGAAGCCGTCGTAGGGGCCGAAGGTGCTGGCCGTCCATTCCCACACATCGCCCCAGGCAAAGCGCTCGGGCTGGGTGCGCGCGGCGTGCTCCCATTCGGCTTCGGTGGGCAAACGGCGGCCGGCCCAGGCGCACCAGGCATCGGCCTCGTAGGCCGTCAGGTGGCACGCCGGCTCGTCGAGCATTAGCGGCTGCCAGCGGCCCACTCGCCAATGCTGCCAATGCTGCCACTGCTCACCGTCTCGCTGCAGGTAGCGCGGCCTGTCGTGGCCTGGCGCGGCACGCCAGGCTGCGGCCCGGCCGGGCCACCAGCGCGGGTTGTCATAGCCGCCGGCTTCGACGAAGGGCAGGTAGTCACGCCAGCGCAGCACCTGGCTGTCGATGCTGAAGGCCTGCAAACGGTGTTGCTGCCGCCCGCATTCGTTGTCGAAGGCAAAGCCGTCGGCCCCCGAGCTGCCGAGGTCGAAGGCGGCTGCCGACAACTGCAGCACGGGCCCGGGCGCAGGCAGTGCACGGTGCTGAAAACGAGGGTCGGTCAGCGCGATGCCCAAGGCCTGTGCCATGTAGACCGCAGCCTCGTGGTGCATGTCTTCGTGCGCGAGGCACAGGCGGTGGAAGTACAGCGCCGTGTCTTGGGCTGCGGTGCCCGGTGTTTCGGGCTGCGTGGCCTGCAGCGCCAGCAGCGCCAGCGACTCGTCCAGCACCAGGGCCAGCTCCCCCCGCGTGGTGTCGGCATCGGGCAGCGGCAGCTGCCAGCGGCTGGCGTGGGGCACGGTGCTGGAGTCGTACAGCGCATCGGCGTCGGACCTGAACGCCGCCCGCCGGGGCGCCAACGGGTTGGCCTGCGCGCCCCACTGCCGTTCAGGGTTGCGGCCCAGCCAATGCGCCTGAAACCATCCCACATGACCCAGTTCCCACAGCGGAGGGTTCAGCTCGGGGCGATAGGGCACCACCAGGTTCTGGCTGGCCAGCGCCGATGCGACCGCGGCAAAGGTGGCGAGCGTGTCGCGGCGACTGGCCTGCAGCATCGCG
The DNA here is from genome assembly GCA_038328935.1 of Burkholderiales bacterium. GTDB lineage: Bacteria > Pseudomonadota > Gammaproteobacteria > Burkholderiales > Burkholderiaceae_C > Rubrivivax. The sequence goes on along the minus strand of JBBQMM010000116.1, from coordinate 3,825 downwards.
GCCAGCGTTGCGGGGCCGGCGTCACGGAAGCTTGCGTCACTGAGACAGGCGTCGCTGAGACAAGCATCGCTGAAGATGGCGTCCGTCGCGGCCACTGCGCGTGCCTGCGTGGGCTGGGGTGCTTCCGCCTTGGTCGCTCGCGGGGCTGGCTTTACATTCACAGGGTGCAAGTTCCTTCACTGGTCATCGTGACGCCTGCCTTGGCCGATGCCAACAACGGAAACTGGCAGACGGCGCGCCGCTGGGCAAGCATGCTGGGGGGCCATTATCGGGTGCGCCTGGTGGTGGAGTGGACCGGTACGGCCGCAGCCGACCGGCACGACGACATCATGATTGCGTTGCACGCGCGCCGCTCGGCTTCGTCGCTGGCGGCCTGGCACGCACAGCGCGTGGAGCGGCCGCTGGTGCTGGTGCTCACCGGCACCGACCTGTACCGCGACATCGCCCATGACGCGCTCGCCCAGCGTTCATTGGCCCTGGCCCATCGGCTGGTGGTGCTGAACGAACTGGGCCTGCAAAGTCTGCCCGCCGAGCACCGTGGCAAAGGCGTGGTGTGCCTGCAGTCCACGCCCAGCCGCCAGCCGCTGGCCAAGACCGGCCGCCACCTGCGGGCGCTGATGGTGGGGCACCTGCGCGACGAAAAGTCGCCGCAGACCTACTTTGCCGCCGCGCGGCTGCTGGCGCACCGCCCCGACATCCTGCTCGACCACATCGGCGATGCGCTGGACCCGGCGCTGGCCACCGAGGCGCGTGCACTGATGGCGTCTCAGCCGCGCTACCGCTGGCTGGGGGGTCTGCCCCATGCGAGCACGCGCGCCCGCATCCAGGCCGCCCATGTGCTGGTGCACGCCAGCCGCATGGAGGGCGGCGCGCACGTCGTCACCGAGGCCATCACCAGCGGCACGCCGGTGCTGGCCAGCCGCATCGAAGGCAATCTCGGCCTGCTGGGCAGCGACTACGCCGGCATCTTCGACTGGGGCGACGCCGCAGCGCTGGCCACCCTGCTGCAGCGCAGTCGAGACGATGACGCTATGCTGCCGGCCTTGCGCCAACAATGTCAGAAGCGTGCGCCGCTGTTCGACCCGGCACGGGAACGGCAGAGCCTGCTGGACCTGCTGGATTCGGTACAGCCTGTCTGAAGGGCCGCACGGGCCGCCCGCTGCCTTGATGTGGCAGTGTTCCATGATCAGGGGCGCTGCCCCGCACCATGAACTTGGTCGGCCACGTCTGCCGGCTGCCCATTCACCCATCCCGAGGACCCCATGAACGCCCCCGAAAAACCTGTTGAGCCACGGCTCACGTCGCTGTCCCACGGCGGCGGCTGTGGTTGCAAGATCGCGCCCGGTGTGTTGGCGCAGATTTTGAAAGGCACGACCGCGATGCCCATCCCCAAGGAACTTTTGGTCGGCATCGAAACCGCGGACGACGCGGCCGTCTACCAACTGAACGACGAGCAGGCGCTGATTGCGACGACCGACTTCTTCATGCCGATCGTCGACGACCCGTTCGAATTCGGGCGCATCGCGGCCACCAACAGCATCAGCGATGTCTACGCCATGGGCGGGCGGCCGATCATGGCGCTGGCCCTGGTGGGCATGCCCATCAGCGTGCTGTCGCCCGAGACCATCGGCAAGGTGCTGGACGGTGGCGCCTCGGTGTGCCGCACCGCGGGCATACCGATTGCGGGCGGCCACACCATCGACAGCGTCGAGGCCATCTACGGGCTGGTGGCGCTGGGCCTGGTGCACCCCAAGCGCGTGAAGCGCAATGCCGACGCCCAGGTGGGTGACGTGCTGGTGCTGGGCAAGCCGCTGGGCGTGGGCGTGATGAGCGCGGCGCTGAAGCAGGGCGCGCTGAGTGCCGAGGGCTACGCGCAGATGATCGCCAACACCACGAAGCTGAACACGCCAGGCCCGGACCTGGCCGCGCTGGACGGCGTGCATGCGCTGACCGACATCACCGGCTTCGGCCTGGCCGGCCACGCGCTGGAACTGGCCAAGGGCTCGGGCCACCAGGTGGCCATCGACTGGGCGCGGGTGCCGCTGCTGCACGGCGTGCGTGCCTTGGCTGACCAGGGCTTCATCACCGGTGCGTCGGCCCGCAACTGGGCGGGCTACGGTGAAGACATCGCGCTGCCCGCGGGCTTGGCCGCCGTTGACAAGGCTCTGTTCACCGACCCGCAAACCAGCGGCGGCCTGCTGGTGTCGTGCACGCCCGCGTCGCTGAGTGAAGTGCTGGCCATCTTTGCGCGCCACGGTTTCGAGGCCGCGGCGGTGGTGGGCGAGATGCGGGCGGCGGCGCCGGGTGGCGCCAAGCTGGTGTTGAGCTGAGTCTTGAGCTGAGTCTTGAGCTGAGTGTTGAGCTGAGTGTTGAGCTGAATGCACCCTCAGGCGGCGTTGCCGCCTGAGGCCACCCGGTGGCTCAGCGCAGCCCCAGGAACGCCTTCACCGGCGCCACGCTGCGCACCGGGTCTTCTTCCTGCGGCACATGCCCCAGGCCGTCCAGCACCACGAGTTGGCTGCCGTTGATGAGGCGGTGGAATTCCTGTCCGATGGCCGGCGGGATGAGCCGGTCCTGCCGGCCCCAGATGATCAGCGTGGGTTGCTGCACCTGCCCGATGCGCTCTGCATCCTCACCGCCTACCAGGCTTTGCATGCGCTGGCGCAGTGCACGCCGGTTGCCTTCGCGAAGCGTCAGCTCGAAGTAGCGGTCCACCAGCTCGGGCTTGATGCGCTGGGGATCGGCATAGACGCTGGCCACGCCCTCGGCCACGATCGAGCGCGGCAATGCAAATTCGCTGATGCGGTTGAGCACGGGGATGCGCGCGATCCTGAAGCCCAGCGGCACCGATTCGGGCGTGAAAGCCGGCCCCGCAGCGTCCACCAGTACCAGCTTGGCCACCCGCTGCGGCGCCATCACCGCGGTGCGCCAGGCCACCTCGCCACCCAGCGAATTGCCGCCCAGCACCACGCGCTGCACCTTCAGCGTGTCGAGCAGGTCCAGCACGAAACGGGCATAGGTGTCGCCCCCGTAATCGCCCGGTGTGTACTGGCCGGTGAACGGGCCGGTAAGGCCGAACCCGGGCAGGTCCAGCGTGATGACGCGGCGCTGGCCTTTCAGCGCCCGCACCCAGCCCTCCCAGGTGTGCAGGCTGGCCGATGTACCGTGTATCAGCACGATGGGCAGCGGGTCGCCCGGCAGCCCTTCGTCGCGCACGTGCACCAGCTGGCCCTTGACGTCGATGAAGCTCGATGGTGCCGGCGCCCAGCGCGCCACCAGCGCCTCCAGCGGCCAGTCGGGCTGTCGGGACAGCGCCAGCAACACCGCCGTCACGATCAGCAGCAGCCCCAGCACACGGCGGCCGATGCCGCTGGAAGCGCCTTCGCTGGAGGTGGCCGGGCGCTTCATCCGGCGGGGGTCGAAAGCGGCTTTTCGGCAGCGGCGCCTGGCTGGCCGATGCGGTCGGTGGTGGCGTCGAGATCAGGGCCCAGGGCCTGGCGCTCGTCGAAGACCACGCAGCGGCCTTGCCAATGCGGCGCCTGGGGTACGAGTTCGAAGTAGCGCAGGATGCCGCCGTCGAGTTGGTGCACATGTGCAACGCCCTGCTGTGCCATCCACAGCGCGGCTTTCTCGCAGCGTATGCCGCCGGTGCAGTAGCTGACCACCGTCTTGCCCGACAGTTGCTCGCGGTGCGTAGCGAGCGCCGCGGGAAAACCGCCGAAACTGCCCAGGCTCCAGTGCAGCGCGCCTTCGAAGCGGCCGGCGTCCACCTCGAAGGCGTTGCGCGTGTCGAGCATCACCACCGGCCGGCCCTCGTCGCATTGG